>JACQTH010000507.1 GCA_016210935.1 Acidobacteriota bacterium
CGCCAGGATGTACGTGCGGCCCGCCGCACCCGGCGTCTCGGCGCACAACCGAAACCCTTCCACCAGATCGTCGATGTACGTCAGGTGATAGAAAATCTCGCCCGACCCCAATGTGACGAATCGGCGGCGGGCCACGCCGCGAAACAGCTTCAACAAGCGCCGGTCGCCAGGTCCATAGATGCCGCTGGGTCGCACGATCGTCAGCTCGATGCCACGCTTCTCGGACGCGTCACGCGCCAGACGCTCGCCTTCGAGTTTCGTCTCCTGATAGATGTCACCGGGCTTGAATGGCGCGTCCTCGCCGGCCGGCGGCCGCTCCACGTCGCCATGCACGCCGACCGTGCTGCAGTGCACGACGCGTCTGACGCCGGCGCTGGCTGCGGCGTTCACGAGACCGGCCACGGCCTCCGCGTTGACCGCACGATACCGTGCTGCCGGCAAGCCCGACTCCCGATACAACGCCGCGATGTTGAAGGCGACGTCCACGTGGTCCACGGCCCGTTCGATCGCCGCCGCGTCCGTGATGTCCCCGATACAGAGCTCGATCCCGGCGCGCACCAAATCTTCGCCGACTTCCGGACGGCGAACCAGCGCGCGCACCGCATAACCGGCCGCGGCCAGATGACGCGCGAGATGACCGCCGGTGAAACCGGTCGCCCCCGTCACCAGGACGCGGGTCATGTTAAACCGGGGCTCCGCCCCGGACCCCGGCTCGGTCGCTCGCGGGGACCCCTACGCCCCGCTCCGCTCCCTCGCGGGCGCGCTGTGCGCGCCGCCGTGCAAAGCACGGCCTGACCGGCGCCCCGCCCCGGACCCCAACGTGCAGACACGGCTAGGGTTCGATTCTCTCAGCGACGATCGTCACCGGTGACCCAAACCAACGCGTCAGGCCAATCGCCGCCAGCGCATGCTCGATCCCTTCGGTGAAGCCGCGCCGGCCGATGGCCTTGTGCAGCGCGATCGGCAGCACGAACTGTTTGTGGACGGACACCAGGCCAAACCCTTGCTCGTCCAGCGCCCGCGCGACAACTGCGCCTCGGAAGACCCGGTACGCCTGCGTGCGCCCACCCAGCCGGTAGAACACGCGACGTCCCAGCGCCTGCACCACGGCGACACTCCAGGCCGAGGGGTAGTCGAAGACGACGCGGTCACGCGCCACACGACACAGCTCGCGCAGACACAGCCGCCAGTCGGGCGTGTGCATCAAGACCCGAAAACAGACGACGGCGTCGAACGCGCGATTGGCGAACTGCAGCGCGTGCGCGTCGCCGGAGATGAAGCGCGCCGGCAGCCCCGCCGCGGCGGCCCGCTCGGTGGCAACCCGCAGCATTTGGTCTGACGCATCGAGGCCCGTGACGATCGCGCCGCGCCGGGCCAGGGCGATTGCGGCCCGGCCCGTGCCAGTACCGACATCCAGGATCGTCCGACCTGAAACCTCGGCCAGAAAGTTGGCCAGCACCCGCTCCTGCGCTTCCGCCACCAGACTACCGATCGGCCCGCCAAAACGCAGGGCATCGAACTCATTGGCCGTTCTCTCGTCCGCATAATGCCGGTAGCTGTAATGATCGGCAGGCGTCAACCCCCGGCGGGCAGGAGCGCGAGACGTCACGCGACGCCTCCGGCAACCTTTTCCCGAGGCGCGGTCCCGTTGCCGCCGGGCGGCTGCAGCCCGCGCAGGCGCGCACAGGCCTGACGGGTCCGATCGAGATAGGCCTCGTAATTGTATTTTGTTTCGGCGAGCTCCCGCGCCCGCGCCGCCACGAGCCGCGACGCCTGACGATCGCTCAGCGCTCGAACGATTCCGGCCGCGAACTCTTCGGGGGTCGCACCCGTGAGGATCGCGACCTCGTCTGACAGCACCTGTGTGTGCGTGATGAGCCGTGTCGCGACGATCGGACGGCCGCACCGCAGATACTGGTAGATCTTCAGCGGTGTATTCGTTCCGCTGCTGCGCGGCGACACCAGGACATCCGCCGCGTCGAGAAACGACGGGACGGCATCGGCCGGCTGCTGCCCCGCGAACGTGACCACAGGCTCCACACGATAGTGCCGCGCCATCTGCCGAACGGTCTCGACCTGCTCGGGCCGCCCCCCAACCAGCACGAATCGGACGTCGGGCCGGACCTTCACGACATGCGGCGCCGACGCGAGCAGAAGATCAAGACCCTGATACGGCTCGAACGTGCCGGCATAGAGAACGATGGGAGTGTCGTCCGTGAGCCCGAGCCTGTGCCGCACGGCCGTGCCTCCGCCAGTCGCTTCGCCGTGAATCGACCCGGGCGCGTTCTCGATCAACACGGTCTGCGCCGACGGCGCGATCCGCCGGACGTGCTCCTCGAGTTGCGGGCAGATGACGATCACCACGCGCGAACGGCGAATCACGAGGAGCTCGAGCGACGCAAACAGGCGCGTCAACACACGCGAGCGGCTGAATCCGAAGTTGGTCAGCTGCTGCGGGAGGCTCGAATGCATGTCGTACAGATGCGGCACGCGCAACGCCGCCGCGAGGGCAACGCCGATGAAACTCCCTTCCTCGTGCGAGTGCACCGCGTCATAGGACTCGGACCGTGCCCGGCGGACTGCCGTCCAGGCCAGCATCACATCGAGCGCGACTTTCGCCAGCGATGGGCCGACCCGTACGCGCCGCACGAACGGCGGCCGCGGACATCGAAACACGCGCAGCCCCTTGAGGTCGACGTCCTCGCCAAACGGATAGGTGACGAGATCGACCGTGTGTCCCAGCTCGGTGAGCGCACGGATTCGGTGATACTCACTGAAAGGGGTGCCCCGGGCCTCGAAGAACGGCTCGGGGGCAAGCATCAGCAAATGCATTCGCAGGCGCTGTCACTATAATCGTCCATGCTGCTGACCGGCAACAACTGACGAGGGTTCGTCACGCGGGTTCGGGCCGCCAGGGATACATGACGGTTACGAATTCGTTACGCCGTGTCGAGCTGGCGGGCGGAGGTGCTGACGAGGGTTCGCGACGAGGGCTCCGAACATCCGAATCCCGAATCCCGGGAACTCTTCTTTCATTGGAAGGACTAATGACGCAGACAACGAGAGTGTTCGTGCTGGTGATCTTGTTCGCGGCGGGCGCGGTTGTCGAGGTAATGGCC
>JACQTH010000508.1 GCA_016210935.1 Acidobacteriota bacterium
AAGCGCCGGCGCTACGGAGGAGGCGAGATCACATTTCGGGCGGCCTCCTGCACCGGCGCCCTGTACGAGATCGAACTGTATCTCGTCTGCGGCCGGCTGCCCGACCTCGACGCCGGTGTCTATCATTTCAATCCGGCGAACTTCGCGCTGCGCGCCCTGCGCCGCGGCGACTACCGCGAGGTCCTGTGGCGTGCGTGCGGGCACGACCGCCACATCCTGCACGCACCGCTCTCGATCGTGTGCTCAGGGACGTACTGGCGGAACGCGTGGAAGTACCGGGCGCGGACCTATCGTCATTTCGGGTGGGACAACGGGACCATTCTGGCCAATCTGCTGGCTGCATCCCGGGCGTGCGGCCTTCGGACCCGGACGCTCGTGGGCTTCACCGATAACACCGTGAACGAGCTGCTCGGCCTCGACTCAACACGCGAAGTCGGCTTCTCAATCGTGGCGATCGGGGCGGGGGGTGAGGCGCCTTCCGGCGCGCCTCCCGTCGACGCGATTGCCTTCTCAACGGAGCCGCTCTCGCCACAGGAAGTGGACTATCCGCTGATGCGAGAGATGCATGCGGCCTCGTCGCTGCTGACGGTCGCGGAGGTCGAGGCGTGGCGTGAAGCGGGGTCGCCGCTTGCGTCGGAGCTCGCCGCGCGTCGATCGGCTCAGCGGCCGGAATCACCTGGCGTCCGTCTGGACCCTGGTGAGGCGTCAACGAGAGCGCCGGACCTGCTGGAGGAAGTCATCCAACGGCGCGGCTCGAGCCGCCAGTTCGATCGCAGCGCCTCGTGGAGCTTGCAGGAGCTCGCGACGACGCTCGCGTTCGCGACCCATGGCATCCATGCCGACTTTTTCGGGTCGGATGCTCCGGGCGATATCCCCGCGCTCAACGATCTGTACGTCATCGTCCACGCGGTGGACGAGGTGGCGCCGGGGGCGTACGTGCTGCACCGATCTCCGTGGCAGCTGGAGCTGTTGAAGGAAGGACGGTTTCGGAACGAAGCAGGCTATCTGGGCCTCGAGCAGGATCTCCCCGCAGACGCCTGTGCGGTCGTCTTTTTCCTCGCCGATCTTCACACGATCCTCGGCCGACTCGGGAATCGGGGCTACCGCGCGACGCAGCTCGAAGCCGGGATCGCCGGCGGCAAGCTGTATCTAGCGGCGTACGCGCAGCATCTCGGTGCCAGCGGACTCACGTTCTACGACGATGACGTCGTGAGCTTTTTTTCGCCGCACGCCGACGGGAAGAGCGCGATTTTCTGCATGACGCTGGGGAAACCCGCGCCGCGGCGGTAGCGCCGCGTGTGGGTAGTGCCCGGCCTTAGCCGGCCCGGCATGGCCCGCCTGAAGGCGGGCACTACGACTCACGGGGCGACGGCACGCGTCGAGATCAAACGCTGACCAGCATCGGCATCGCCGGCTGCGACGTAGCCGCGGCGATCGCCTGTGCGTACAGTTTCACCTGAAAGCGATAGAGCGATTCCTCTTCCTCCAGCTCGTAGTCGGTCTTGAAATCCACGACGGTCCACTCCCCGTCTTCCAGAAACGCGAGGTCGACAATCCCTTCGACCAGCGTGCCGTCGGCGTCACGAAACGCCAGCGGGACTTCCCGCCGGCAGTGGCCCTGTCTCGCGGCCCTCCGCGCGCGCGCCATCAGGTCATGCGCGAGCACGCGCTCCACGACGGCGGCCGCCGACGCGCGCTCGACCTCTGCTGCCGCGAAGATGCGCGCCTGGAGCGTGGCGAGGTCGCCAATCTGTCTGGTGTCCGCGTCGAACGGCACCACGGCGAGGATCGCGTGAACGAGCGCGCCGTAGCGCACGCCGCCAGGACGCTCACCGTCGCGCGCGAGACGGACAATCTGTACACCGTCCTCGTGGCTTCCGCCTCCGTCCTCGTGGCTTCCGCCTTTAGGCGGAAGTGATAAGTCACCCGCCAGCCCGAGCTCCGTCAGTGCTTTCTGCTGCTTCGCATGCTCGGTCGCCGTGCGAATCAGCACGCTCGGACGCGAGCCACGTTCGATCGCCTCGCTTCGCCACGCCTTCCAGGCCGCGTACGCCCTGAGGCCCTGCTGCACGACTTCCTCGGGCACATCCTTGACGATCAGATCCTCGCGACGCAGACCGCGGACGTGCTCGGCCCGGAGATCGAGCGCATGCGGATCCCACCAGACGATGGGGCACCCGGATGCCGCAGAAC
>JACQTH010000509.1 GCA_016210935.1 Acidobacteriota bacterium
CGAAAGGTCACGAAGAGACGTTTATCAGTGCACAGAAAAGGAGTCAAGGAAGAGGCCCGACTGCGCCCGCGGGAGGACACCTGAAAAACGTCCTCACAAAAGAAGGATAGCCCGGCGGCCCGAATTGCGCGATAATTCGCCCAGAAGGTTGTCCATGGCTTTGGCAGCGCTGTTGCTCATCCGTGACCGTGTAAGGAGTCTCTCATGACACGGCATTTTGTACGCCTCACGGTTCTGTCCCTCCTGGTGTTCATCGCCGCGCCCGTCTACCTCGCGGCACAGCCTCAGTCCGAAGGACCCCGGGGCGGTGCCCCCGGTGGCGGCGCCGGTGGCGGCGCCGTCGAACGGGCAGGTGGCGGCGGCGGCGACACGGGCGGCGGCTCAAGCGTCCCGTCATCCGGCGGCAGCATGGGCGGGTCGAGTTCGGGCGGAGGTTCTATGGGGCCTCCCTCGCCGACTCCATGGATGGGGCGCAATTCGGGGTTCGAGCGCGGCCCCAGTCGATTTGAAGAAGGACGCCCCGCGCATGAGGGCCCTCCACCGTACAGCCGCCCCCGCGGCGATAATCCGGTCAGCGGGTACGCGGTTCCGCGCGGGGAAGCGCCCACGCGTCCGGACCGCGGATCGGGCGTCGTCACGGCGCCATTCGGCTATTACGGCGGCCTGTACGACCCCTACTACCGCCGCGCCTACTGGCCCTATGGCTACGGCGCCTTTGGTCTCGGCTACTTCTATTACGACCCGCTGTATTGGTCTTATCCCTCAGGGTATTGGTCGGGCTACTCCGCATACAGCTCGTCGTACGGATATGACCAGGGTTCCATCAAGCTGAAGATCAAGCCTGCGAGCGCCGAGGTCTTTCTCGACGGGTACTTCGCCGGCCAGGTCGACGACTTCGACGGCATCTTCCAGCGGCTGCGCCTCGACTACGGGCCACACCGCGTGGAAGTGCGCGCGCCGGGATACGAAGCGCTCGTGTTCGAGATTCGCGCGCAACCCGGCCGCACCATCACGTATCGCGGAGAGCTGAAGCCGCTGCCATAAGCGCCCGGTACCCGTAGTGCCCGGCTTTAGCCGGGCCCGGCTGAAGCCGGGCACTACACCTAACGCTTCGTCGCGCGAGCGGGGGTCTGCGCGCTCGCGCGTGTGAACCAGAAAAGAAGCGGGAGGCCGCCCGCAATCACCGCAAGGCCGGCGAGCGATTCGCCCGGGCTGCGCCAGATGGCGTTCGCCAGCATCGCGACGCTCACCATGATGAAGAGCGCGGGCGCGACCGGGTAGCCCCACGCCCGGAAGGGCCGCGGCTCGTCAGGGTGCCGCGCGCGCAGGACGAACAACGACAGCACCGCGATCATCGCGAACAGCACCACGGCGAAACCGGTGTACGACACGAGCTGCGACAGCGTCCCCGAGAGAATCAGCACGCAGCTCCAGATTCCCTGCGCCACAATCGCCACGGCCGGTGTCCGGTACCGCGGGTGCACGCGAGCCGCCGCTGAGAAAAAGCTGCCGTCGCGCGCCATCGCGTAATACACACGCGGACCCGCCAGCACCATCGCGCTCACGCTGGCCGCGAGGCTGATGATCGCGAAAAACGCGATGACATTCGCGGCGACGAATCCGAACAGCCGATCGGCGACGACATCAATCAGGCGTGCGCCCATGAGGCCCGCCAAATCGGCGCCCGGCATCGCGTAGAGATACAGCAGGTTCAGCAGCAGATAGATGCCGATCACGGCCACCGTGCCGAGGCCGAGCGCTTTCGGCACGTTGCGCCCGGGATCACGAATCTCCTCGGCCACGTAGGCGGCGGCATTCCATCCCGAGTACGCAAACATCACCGGGATGAGCGCCAGCAGGAATCCGCCGGTGGAGGCGGCGGCTCCCTGCGCCAAGTGTCCGAAGTCGCCGCGGCCGATGCTCAGCCCAAGGGCGATCAGGACGACAAGCCCCGCGACCTTCCCGCCCGCCAGGATGTTCTGGACGAGACGACCAGGTCCCAGACCTCGAATATGAATGATGGAGAGCAGCGTCACGACGGCGAGCGCAACGATCGCCTGCCGTGACACGATCATCGGCACGGCAGGAATGGGGATCGTCAAGAGCGGTGTTCTGTCGGCGGCGGCCGGAATGAAGCGGCCCAGGTAATCCGCGAGCGCGAGCGAATTCACCGCGATCGCGCCGGTGAATCCGGCCACGAACGACGTCCATCCGGTCAGAAAGGCCGCAATGGGCCCGAACGCTTCGCGCAAGTACACATACTCGCCGCCTGCGCGCGGCCTCAACGCCGCAAGCTCCGCGTACGCCATCGCGCCGGCGAACGCGAGCATGCCGCCGAGCAGCCACGCGCCCAGCATGAGCCATGGACTCGGAACCATCTGCGCGACAATGATCGGGAGGAAGAAAATCCCGCTGCCAATGACGTTGGAGATGACGATCGCGGCTCCGTCGTAAGGACCGAGCCGGCGGTGCAGGGCGGAAGGGGCGGTGTCGGCGAGCACGCTCAGCTCGTGAGCAGTTGACGGCGAATCCGATACTCGCCGATCTTGACCCACTGCGCCGAGCCGTGCTTCGCGAAGATCTGGACGGTGGCGTCGACGAACTGACTGTTTTGCAGCATTTGCGCCCGCGGCTCGTCGCCGGTATAGCCGAGCGGCGATCGCATCACGATCGGGTCGCCCGTCCGCTTGCTCCCGAGCGGCTCCCGGAAGACCCGGACGAAGGCCGAACCCCATTCCTCGGCTTCATTCACGCGCCTGAAGACCGCGTTCAGCTGGAGGTTGCCGATTTCCCGATCGCTGACATTCGTCAGACGGAACGATACGCTCGGGACGAGCTTGTTCTTCCCGCCCTCGACAATTCCGGCGTCGAACCAGCCGCTGGTGACGTCAACAATCTGAAGCGCGGTGCCGACATCGGCGGAGCTGGCGCACGCGCTGCCGCCGGCAACGAGCGCAACCAGCGACAGGACTGCCATGAAGGAGCGGACCATAGGCGGATTCTAGCAGGGATTACCGTAGGACAGAACCGATGTCATACAGCGAGACACCCTGCCGCAACATTTCGGTGGCGGCTGTGTGCCGCAGCAGGTGCGCGCCATGCCGCGGCGCGTTCACCCCAGCCCGGCGCATGGCCCGAGCCACAACGGAGCCCACGGCGTCCCCGGACTCAAACGGCACGCACGGTGCCTTGACGCGGACAAACACGCGGTCTTCCCGGCTCACTGAACTCGCGACGACCTGGATCGGCTACGTCGACCGCGATGGCGCCATCGAAACACTCTTCGCCTACCACCCGACCGGAGGCCGCGGCGCGGCCGCGTTGTTCTGCTTCACGAATACTGGCGCTCTCGCTGGTGACCCGCGCGTGGAGCGGCCGATCGTGGTTTTTCCCCGGCCGCGCGTGAACCAGGCGCTGGAGGTCACCAATCGCGTCCTGGTCGTCACGTTCGACGACCAATCACTTCGGGTGAACGTCGGCGAGCGGGAACGGGATCGGACGAGGAACGGGATCGGACGATGACCGTGCACTACACGCTGGACAGCTCGATGAACGTGCTGGACGTCGGGGTTTCAGATGTGCTGCAGGCCACCACCGCGAACGACAGTCCGCTGGCCAGCTCGATCACGCGCTGTCCGCCGAGGAAATATCCGGGCTGCGCGCCGTGCAGGTCATCTTACGCCAGTAGGCCTCAGGGCCCCCACGTTGCGGCCCGAGTGCCGACTGGGTGAGACCGGACCACTGCCCGCTCGGAAATGCCAGTTCATGCCAACGGTGATTCCGCGATGCGGGTGCACGTTTCGTCCCCACACTATGCCTGCCACGGCCGCGAATCCATCCAGCGAATCCGTAAAGGCAAAGCCGACGCCGCCGCCCAGGTTCAAGATCTTGTTTTTCTGAAGCCGGTCGTGATTGAGGAGGAAGATAGGTATCGACAACCGGGGATCGGGAAAGTCGGTGCCGTCGTGGGTGATTAGCAGGCTCTCGAGAAAGCGCACGGCAAATCGCGGGGTCACGAAGTATCCCACCTCGGAGTCCAGGCCACTGCGATTCGGACGAATGCCGGCGACCTCCTGCATCACCGTGTGGGAGAGCTGAGTGTGGAAGTAGAGTCCGGGCGCAACGGCGTCCAGGAAGCGGCCCACGTTCACGCCCGCCCGAAACCCCCGAAGATCCTTTCCAATGGCGGAGTGGCCGAGACTTTCGTAGTGATGACTGGGAATGATCCCTTCAGCAAACGGGGCGATGGCCAGCGCTCCGGTCTTCAGGCCATACCGGAGCCCGAATCGGAAGTCCTGAGCACCGCTGTGATAGGTGCCGTCGTCGATAGGTTTCGGCTCTCCACGGACGTTGAGGAGGTGCGGGTGATCGCCCCTGTACCTCGCTGTTATGAAGGGGAGTGTGAGATTCAATGCGAGCCTGTTGGTTAACCCCCACTCGACCTCGGGAACGAGTCCGTGCGCGCGGACCGTATCATCGCCAAGGAGCCGGCCGTCGGTCGTGAGCTCGCCTCGCGCGAGCGTGTTTTGGTAGGTGATGGTGAGCGTGCCCTCACCGGGCGATGGCAGCCACGCCTGGGCGAGCGTTCGGCCCGGCAGGGCGCCGACACCGAGAGCGACGAGCGCAAGCGTGGCGGCAGGTGATGAGCGCACTGTCGTCTCCTGTGTAAAGCCTTGCGGCGAGGGGCGGGGCCGCGCTTCAGGTGCGAGGCGCGAGTGTAGTTGGCGTGCTGAGGTACGTCAATCTTCATGCGCCCGCCTCATTGGGCCACCGCGCGCAAACTTGCCTGGACTGCGTCCCTATGCGAGACTCCCGAATCGACGCGCCGCGTGCGCCGCGCGTCGCGAGCACCATCACGATGCCGCTCGCTTCAGGTGCGCGTCTCGGTCCCTACGAAGTCATCGCGCCGATTGGCGCCGGTGGCATGGGTGAGGTGTATCGCGCCCGCGATACGCGGCTCAATCGCACCGTCGCGCTCAAGATCCTTCCGCCCGAGCTCATCACCACCCCGGATGTGCGCAGTCGATTCGAGCAGGAGGCCCGCGCCGCCTCGGCCCTCAATCACCCGAATATCGTCACGATTTACGACGTCGGCGACTCCGAGTTCGGCGCCTACATCGCCATGGAGCTGGTCGACGGCAAGACCCTTCGCCAGGTGCTGGCCGACGGCCCGCTCCCTACGAGGAAACTGCTTCAGGCCGCCGGGCAAATCGGCGACGGTCTCGCGAAGGCCCACGGGGCCGGCATCGTCCATCGTGATCTCAAGCCCGAGAACGTGATGATTACCCGCGACGGGCTGGTCAAGATTCTCGACTTCGGTCTGGCGAAGCTGGCCGAGACCAGCGTGGGCTCGCGGAAAACGCTCGACGAAACGACCCTGGCGCGAACCGCGCCGGGTCTTCTACTCGGCACGGTGGGGTACATGTCGCCCGAGCAGGCGAGCGGGCAGACCGCAGACTACCGCGCGGATCAGTTCTCGTTTGGCGCGATCCTCTACGAGATGACGACCGGCAAGCGCGCCTTCCAACGCGGCACGCCCGTGGAGACGCTCTCCGCCATCATCCGCCAGGAGCCCGAGCCGCTCGCCGTGGCGATGCCGCGCACCCCGCCGCCGCTGCGCTGGATCATCGATCGGTGTCTTGCGAAGGCGCCCGACGACCGCTACGCATCGACTCGCGATCTCGCTCGCGAGCTGCAAAGCCTGCTCGAGCATCTGCCGGAGCTGGAGATCTCGACCAGCGCCATCGGCGCCATGCCCGAGACCCCCGTGTTGCGCCGGCGGCGCGGACTCATCGCGGCCGGGGTTCTCGTCGCGGGGGGAGCGCTACTTGCTGCCGCGCTGCTCCTGGGCCGCGCCACGCCTGCTACGAGGCCCGTGTTTCGCCAGCTTACGTTCCGTCACGGGAACATCAGCGGAGCGCGGTTCGCCGCCGACGGCCAGAC
>JACQTH010000044.1 GCA_016210935.1 Acidobacteriota bacterium
CCGAACCGCAGGTAATGAATCGCCGCGATGAAAAGGCCGGCGGCGATCGCCAGGCTCCCGGTTCTCCTAAGCGCGCCCTTGAACAGCCGCACGCTCAGCGGCACGGTCGGGTCGCGGGGCAACCCGTACAGCTCCGGACGATCACCGAAGGCCAGCACGGTGACGACCGATGTTCCGCCGACGCCCGGCGGATCGTAGACGGCCGCCTGTGCGAAGCCGTTGGTCTTGAGCTGATCGACACGCTGCTGTGCGATCTCCAGCATCGCCTCTTTGGTGCCGAACTGCAGGCAGCTCGTCGGGCACGCTTTGACGCAGGCCGGCTGCAGGCCGACCGACGTGCGATCGACGCACATCGTGCATTTGTAGACGCGGCGCGTTGCCGGCGCGAACTTCGGCACGTCGAACGGGCACCCGCTCATGCACAGCCCGCAGCCGATGCAGTGGTCCTGTTCGAAATCGACGATGCCGTTGGCGTACTGCACGATCGCGCCCGGGGCCGGGCACGCGATCAGGCAGCCCGGCTCCGCACAGTGCATGCACTGGTCCTTGCGCATCAACCAGTGAAGACGGCTCTCCTCCTCGTGCTCCTTGAAGCGAATGAGGTTCCAGAAATTCGCCGTCATGTCGGGCATCGTCTGATATGTGCCCATCTGGACCGTCGTTTCCGGCGGCAGATCGTTCCATTCCTGGCAGGCCACCTCGCAGGCCTTGCAGCCGATGCAGGTCGACGTGTCGATCAGCTTCGCGATCGTCGGCGCCGTGCGGACGGCGGGCGGCGGCGACGTGCTGCCGGAGATCCGGACGATGTCGAGCGTCGGCATCCCGCTACACCTTCTCCAGCTTGACCAGGAATCCCTTGTATTCCGGTGCGAACGAGTTTGGATCGACGACCGTGGGCGTGACGAGGTTGGCCAACGAGCCGCGCTGCTGTCCGCGGCCCAGAAAGCCCCAGTGGATTGGGAATCCAATCTGATAGGTCGTCCGGCCTCCCACGTTCATCGGCTTGAGTCGCCGTGTCGTCATGGCGCGGCCTTCGATCGACCCGCGTGCCGATGACACGCGCACCCGATCGCCGTTCGCGATCCCCTTCTCGAGCGCGAGCTCTTCGGGAATCTCGACGAAGAACTCGGGCTGCAATTGCACGTTGTACGGATTGTGCTTCGTCCAATAGTGGAAGTGCTCGGTCAGTCGATAGGTCGTGCAGACGATGGGGTACTCGTCAGGTTTGCCAAGGACGTCGAACTCCGTCGAGAACGGACGCAGCGCGGGGTTCGTGCTCTGCGATGGGTGCAGCGCGTTGGGGACCGGTGACTCGGCGGGCTCGTAGTGCTCCGACCAGGGGCCCTCGACGAACTGGCCCGGCACGAACAGCCGGGCGACGCCCTCGGGCAGCATCATGAAGGCGCCGAGGCCGGCGTCGGGCGGACTGTCGGGGGCGATGTCGGGCACGTCGCCGATCCAGCGCTGTCCGTTCCACTGGATGCCGGCGCGCGACGAATCCCACGGGCGGCCTTCCGCATCCGCCGAGCAGCGGTTGTACAGGATGCGCCGGTTGGCCGGCCAGCTGAAGGCCCACTCCGGATAGCGGCCGAGCCCGCTCACGTCCGCAAACGATCGCCGCTGTGTCAGATTGCCCGCGTCGGTGTACATGCCGATATAGAGCCAGTTGCCCGACAGTGTCGTCCCGTCGGCCCGCGCATCGAGGAAACGCGCAAGCTGCTGGCCTGCCTTCAGCGTCACCGTTCCGGAACGCTCGTCACGGATGTCTGACAGCGCCCACCCGTTGATCTCTCTGGCCACGTCCTCGAGCGACGGGCTGACCGCGTTCGGGTACCACCAGTTCAGCGCGCGAATCGCGTCCGGAAACCTGCCGCCTTCCCTGGCGTACAGCTCGCGCACTTCGAGGAAGAGGCGCGCGATGATCTCCTGATCGGGTTTGGCGTCGCCGGGCGGATCCACGGCCTTCCATTTCCACTGGATCCACCGCGCCGAGTTTACGAACGAGCCGTCTTTTTCGGCGAAGTTGGCGGCCGGCAGCAGGAAGACCTCCGTCTGCACGTCCTCGGGCTTCTTGTCCACGAGCGCCAGAATGTCGTCGCGCCAGAACGCCGCGGTCTCCTGCTCGAAGTTTTCGGCGACCACCAGCCATTTGAGCTTCGCCAGCGCGGCAATCGCCTTCCGCGAGTGCGGGCCGTTGCTCACCGGATTCATGCCGAAGCTGAAGAAGCCGTCCATCCGACCGCGATACATCGAGTCGAAGATGTACGCCCAGCTCCAGTTCTCGTTGCCCCCGGACGCGGTCTGTGGCAGCCTCGGATGCCACTGAAAACCAAACTCATTCTGCGGCGTCGCCGCTGCGCCGTAGAACGCCTTGAGCTGGCTCACGACGAAGCGATCGGTGTTCGACCAGAAGTTCGTCTCGCGGGGGCGAAGCGGCTTCGGCGTCACGGCCTTCACGAAGGCCTCGAGCGACTGATGATCGGCCTTCGGGATCGGAATGTAGCCAGGCAGGTTGTGGTACGCCACGCCGCAGTCGGTGCCGCCCTGGATGTTCGCGTGCCCGCGCAGCGCGTTGAGGCCGCCGCCCGGGCGGCCGATGTTTCCCAGCAGCAGCTGCAGCATCGCCGCTGCGTGAATGAGCTGCACCGAGTGGCTGTGATGCGTCCACCCCAGCGCGTACAGCATGGTCCCGGCGCGATCGGGCGTGCCCGTCGACGTGATGATGTCCGCCGCTTTCAGGAAGTCCTGCGCGCTGCAGCCGCAGATGTTCGCGACCGCCTCCGGTGTATAACGCGCGTAAAACGCTTTCATGATCTGGAAAACGGATCGCGGGTGGGCCAGCGTCGGATCGACTTTCGCGAACCCGCGGTCGTCGAGCTCGTAAGCCCACGTGGATGTATCGGTGTACGCCTTCTTCTCCTCATCCCATCCGGAGAACACGCCCCTTGCTTCGTCGAACCCGAACCCCTCTTTCACGAGGAAGCTGGCGTTGGTGAAGAGGCGGACGTACTCCGCGTGATGGCGGTTGTTCGCGAGGGTGTGATGGATGAGGCCGCCGAGAAACGCGATGTCAGTGCCGGCGCGAATCTGGACGAAGCAGTCGGCGACGGCGGCGCTGCGGTTGAACCGCGGATCCACGACGACGAACCTGGCGTTCCGCTTTCGCTTGGCGTCCATGACGAAGCGGAATCCGACCGGATGGTTCTCCGCCGGGTTCCCACCCATCGCCACGATGACGTCGGCGTTGCGGATGTCGGTCCAGCCGTTCGTCATCGCTCCGCGGCCGAAGGTGGCGGCCAGACTGGCCACCGTCGGGCCGTGTCATATCCGCGACTGCTGCTCGATCGGGATGATGCCCAGGCCGGCGCGGAAGGCCTTCACCAGCAGGTAGTTCACCTCGTTGGTGTCGGTGCAGCCGCCGATCACGCCGATCGACGTGAGCGCATGCAGGCTCCGATCGCGGTCGTCGGTCTCGATCAAGTGCACATCGCGCGTGGTCTTCACGAGTCGGGCGATGCGTTGGATGGCCCAGTCCCAGGATCTCTCCTGCCACTCGCGACTCCCGGGCGCGCGATAGCGCACCGTCGTCAGGCGGCGATCGTTCACGATGTTCTGCTTGAGCGTGATGCCCTTCGGACACAGGGTTCCCTGATTGATCGGATGGTCCGGGTCGCCCTCGACATGGACGACCGTGGGCTGCACGTTGCGCGAGCGGTCACCGAGGGTATGGATGATGACGCCGCAGCTGACTGAGCAGTACGGGCAGGTCGAACGCGTCTCGCTCGTCCGCGCGATCTTGAGCGCGCGGATTTGGGCGAAGGCCGGTCGCAAATCGAAGCCGAGGATGGAGGTGGCGACGCCCCCGACGGACGCAGCTTTGAGGAATTCCCTGCGGCTCAGTGGCATGTTTTCCCTCGTTCCCGGGACCGCCCGTCGGACCTCCGTCGCGCGCTGTGTTGGCTCGTCGCAGACTATAGCCAATCCATCCGCTCGGCGCACTACCGGGACGTCACACTTACCGGCTGCCGACTTTGATGTATGGTACGCCGACCTGTTCACGGCAGCGTGGTGAAAGTTCACGGGTGGAGGCTTGATCTCCCCGGGGGGAGGCTGCTACGATGCGCCTCGATGTAACCGATTACATACAACCGGGGAGTGACCTTCGCGCGCCGGGGGCTGCCGACATGCCATTCGCCGACCGCTACGACCCACGACCTCGCGCCGCACGGCGCCCGCGCGCCGCCTGGCGGGCCGCACACGCCATCATCCTCGCCGGTCTCCTGGTCGGTGCCGTGGCAGGCGCCGGGCGCAGTGAGAAATGGTGGTGGGACAACCTGGCCGGTCCGGACAGCTCGAATTTCGTCAAGCTCGATCAAATCAACAAGTCCAACGTCAGTCGGCTCGAGGTCGCTTGGTACTATCCGTACGCCCAAGTGGGGTTCAATCCGATTGTCGCCGACGACATCATGTACCTGCTGGGCCGCAACGGATCCCTCATCGCGCTGGATGCGGCGACCGGGAAGGAAATCTGGATCCACGAGGCGTTGAACGGCATTACCGGCCGCGGGGTCAATTACTGGCAGAGCGAGGACGGGAAGGACAGGCGGCTGCTGTTTGCCATCAATAGCTTTCTGCAGGCGATCGACGCGCGCACCGGTCTCAGCATCCCGACCTTCGGCGTCAACGGCGTCGTCGATTTGCGGAAAGATCTGGCGCGCGCCGAGGGGTACGCCGGAAGAATCCAGTCGAACAGCCCCGGGAAGATCTGGAAGAACCTGCTGATCCTCGGGTCGGCGCCCGGGGAAGCGTTCGTCAACCCGCCGGGTGACATCCGTGCATACGACGTCATCACCGGAAAGAAAGTCTGGCAGTTTCACACGGTGCCGCTGCCCGGTGAGTACGGGTACGACACCTGGCCGAAGGACGCCTACAAGTACGTCGGGGGAGCGAACAACTGGGGCTCGATGTCCATCGACGAGAAACGGGGCATCGTGTACATCCCGACCGGGTCCGCCAACTACGACTTCTACGGCGCGGATCGGGTTGGCCAGAACCTGTTCGCCAATTGCCTGCTGGCCCTCGACGCCCGCACGGGCAAGCGGCTGTGGCACTTCCAGACGATTCACCACGATCTCTGGGATCTCGACAACGTTTCAGCGCCGCAGCTCGTGACCGTGCGGCACAGCGGCAAGCGCATCGATGCGGTGGCCCACGCCGGCAAGACCGGGTTCCTCTACGTGTTCGATCGCGTGACCGGTAAGCCGCTCTGGCCGATCGAAGAGCGCCCCGTGCCGAGGAGCGACGTGCCGGGTGAGCAGGCCTGGCCGACGCAGCCGTTTCCCACCAAACCGCCGCCGTTCGTCCGACACACCTTCACGGTGGACGAGGTGAACCCGTGGCTCGCGTCGATCGAGCAATACCAGGCGATGCGCGAGCGGGTCGCGAACGCGCGCAACGAAGGCATCTTCACGCCGCCCGGATTCACCGACACGATTTCGATGCCGGGCAACCAGGGCGGATCGAATTGGGGAACGACGGCCGCCAATCCCGAGAAAGGGCTCGTGTTCGTCGTCGGCGTGAATCAAGTCGCGATCCTGAAGCTCGAAGACGTCAGGACGCGCACTATCGAACGGGGACGCGGTGGCGGCGGACGCGGCGGCGTTCCGCTCCAGGCCGGCTTCGAGGCGTTTCAGCAACACTGCAACGTCTGTCATGGCCAGGATCTTCGCGGCCGACTTCCCGGCGTTCCGTCGCTCGTCGGCGTCACCGATCGCCTGGATGATGACACGATCAAAGCGATCGTCACCGGCGGTCAGGGTGAGATGCGACCGATCTCGAGCATCGCCGAAGACGAAGTGTCCGCGGTCATCGACTATCTGGCGAACACGAGCCCGGCCGCCGGCCGAGGACGAATGGCGCCTCGCACCGGCGAGCCGCCTGGAGGATTTCCGCCCGGACCGGTGGTAGCCAGCGGCGGCGCTCCGCAGCCGCCCATGCCGCCGCGTCCCACCGGGCCGTTCTATCCGGGCATTGGCGGGAACGCAGGGAACACGCCGTATCCACCGGGAATCGACGGCCTGCCGCCCACTCGCTACATGACGGACTACGGCGTGATGGCCTCGTTCACCAAGCCGCCTTACGCGACGTTGACGGCCTACGATCTGAACACCGGCGAGATCAAATGGCAGGTGCCGAACGGCGATCACCTGCCGACGCTCGAGGCGGGAGGACCGGCAAATACCGGCGGCATCGGCGCCCGGTATGGCATGGTCGTGACAAAGGGCGGGCTCGTCTTCCACGCAGGCAACGATGGGAAGGTGCGCGCGTACGACGAAGACACCGGCGAGGTCCTGTGGACCGGTACCATCGGGGGCCGCACGGGCGGCGTTCCTGTGAGCTACGAGTCGAAAGGCCGTCAGTTCTTCGTGATCATCTCCAATCCAGCGGGAAGGGGCGGCGGCCCTGGTGGCAGAGGTGGTGGTCGCGGGGGCGGTCGCGGGGGCGGCGGCGAGGAGGAGCCTCCATCCATGCTCGATCCCACCACTCCGACCGGGGCCATCGCGTTCGCCGTGCCGGCAAAGAGGATCACCAGCAACCCGTGAGTGCGGCTGCGGCGCGCAGCGCCGCGAGCGATCGAGCGAGCGGCGGTAGGCGATGGGGGTGGGGCCCGCAAGGTGTTGCTCTAAGCGGACCGTTGCTTCGAATCAGCGCCGCGAGCGATGGAGCGAGCGGTGGTAGGCGATGGGGGTGGGGCCCCATCGCAAAACTAAATAATGAGGCAGCAAACATGGAACGCAGAGAATTCCTCATGGGGACCGCGGCCACCGCCGCGGCGCTCGTGGGTTGGAGCCGGACAGGGTGGACGC
>JACQTH010000510.1 GCA_016210935.1 Acidobacteriota bacterium
CCCATATCGGCGGCGGTAGACCTGCCCCTGTTTTCCCGTGACGGTCCCATCCAGAAAATTCCCCGAGTAGAACTGCAGCCCCGGCTCCGTGGTCGCGATGTCCATCGTGCGGCCGGACGATGGATCCGCCAGGCGGGCGGCATGCTGCACGCCCGAACCCGATCGATTCAGAACCCAATTGTGATCGTACCCGCGCCCGATCGCGATCTGCGGATGCGTGTCCTCGATCCGTTTCCCGATCGCCGTCGGCCTCCGGAAGTCGAACGGCGTGCCGGCGACGGGCGCCAGCTCACCGGTCGGGATGAGCGTCTCATCGACCGGCGTGTAACGGTCGGCGTCGATCTGCAGCGTGTGATCGAGGACGTCACGCGTGCCGGGGCCCGCCAGGTTGAAATGACTGTGCTCGGTCAGGTTGACGATCGTCGGCTTGTCGGTCGTCGCCTCGTACTCGATCGCCAGCTCGTTCCGGTCATTGAGCGTGTAGGTGACCTTGACCTTCAACGTGCCGGGGTACCCCTCCTCGCCATCGCGGCTCGTATAGGTGAGCGCCACACCGTTCTCGACCGGCTCGCCGCGCCACATGACCTTGTCGAATCCCCTGACGCCGCCGTGCAGGTGGTTGGGGCCGTTGTTCGTGGCCAGCCGGTGCTCGGTGCCGTCGAGGGTGAACCGGCCTTTCGCAATCCGGTTTCCATAGCGGCCGATGAGCCCGAAGTACGGGATGCTCTTCTGCGCGTACTTGTCAGCGGTGTCAAAGCCGAGCACGACGTCGTCGAGGCGTCCCTGCCGATCGGGAACGCGCAGCGACACGAGGGTGCCGCCGTAGGTCATCACCCGCGCCTCGATGCCGCGCGCATTGGTCAACGTGAAGAGCTCGACCGGCGTGCCGTCCGGGAGCGAGCCAAACGGCGCCCGCGCGACCGGAGCCAGGGTCGACCCGACTGCGAGCAGAGTGGCCATGATGAACAGTCGTCGAACCATCGTTCCAGAGCCTTTGTCCAGAACCTTCGTCCGGAACCCTTCTCAAGAACCTTTGTCAAGAACCTTTGTCGAGAACCCTCGTCGAGAACCTCCGTCGCGCACCGCAGCATACCAGATTCCGCCTCGCCGTAAACGTTCACGACAGGGTTTTTCCCGCGTTCGCGACGTGATAAGGTTGCGGACCTCATGACTTCTCGGGCCACCACGCTGGGTGTCATCGTCGGCAATCGCGGCTTCTTTCCCTCCCATCTCTGTGCGGCCGGGCGCGCCGCCGTCCTGGACGCGCTGCAGGCCGAAGGCCTTGGGGCCATCGCGCTGGCGCCCGATTCGACCCCGTTCGGATCGGTCGAGACGCTGGCCGATGCCCGCGCGTGCGCCGACCTCTTTCGGGCGCACCGCGATGAGATTGACGGCATCCTCGTCACCCTTCCCAATTTCGGCGACGAGCGGGCCGTGGCGAACACGCTCCGCTGGGCCGGCCTCGAGCTGCCCGTCCTCGTCCACGCGTTCACAGACGAAGGCGATCGAATGACGATCGAGCACCGCCGCGACAGCTTCTGCGGCAAGATGTCGGTCTGCAACAATCTGCGCCAGTACGGCATCCCGTATTCGCTGACCACTCTGCACACCGTCGCGCCGTCGGCCGAAAGCTTTCGGGCCGATTTGCGCCGCTTCGCCGCGACCTGCCGCGTCGTCCGCCGTCTCAAGCATGCGCGCATCGGCGCCATTGGCGCCCGCCCTGCGGCGTTCAACACCGTCCGCTACAGCGAGAAGCTGTTCGAGCGGGCCGGCATCTCGGTCGAAACGCTGGATCTGTCCGAAGTCCTCGGGTGGGTCCAGCGGATGGCCGATCACGAGCCGGCCGTGAAGACCAAGCTCGCCGCCATTGGCGCGTATACGGGCGTCCAGGGCATTCCCACGTTGAGCCTGCTCAAGATGGCGAAGCTGGGGGCGGCCATCGACCGGTGGATGCAGGAGAAGGCGCTCAGCGCGACCGCCATTCAGTGCTGGACGGCGCTGGAAGAGTTCTACGGCGTCGTCCCGTGCACGCTCATGAGCATGATGTCGGAATCGCTGCTGCCCAGCGCGTGCGAGACCGACGTCGCGGGCCTGATCGGGATGTATGTTCTTCAGGCGGCGTCGCAGCAGCCGGCCGCGCTGCTCGACTGGAACAACAACTACGGCGACGATCCGAACAAGGCGGTCGTGTTCCATTGCTCGAACCTGCCGAAAAGCTTTTTCGTGTCGCAGCGGATGGATTATCAGGAGATCATCGCGGGCACGGTCGGCAAGGAAAACACGTTCGGCACGATCGTCGGCCGCGTGTCGCCGGGTCCGTTCACGTTCTGCCGGATTTCAACCGACGATCTGAAAGGGGAGATCGTCTCGTATGTCGGCGAGGGCCGCTTCACCGATGACGGCCTGGACACCTTTGGGGGATACGGAGTCGTGGAAGTGCCGAACCTGCAGGCGCTATTGCAGATGATCTGCCGCCGTGGCTTCGAGCATCACGTCGCGGCGACGCGGGCGCTGGTCGCCGCGGCGATCGCCGACGCGCTGCGCACGTACCTGTGCTGGGATGTGTACCACCACGTCTGAATTCGTGGCTTCCGGCTTACTCAAAACCGAACCGTCACAGGTCGTCCTAAGAACACCACGTCGCGCGTCAACTGCGTTCCGGCCAGCCTGACGCGGACGCGCCGGGCCGGCGGCCGAAAGCGTGAACCGGCAGCCAGCCGGAGGTGCAGCTCCCGGCGCCGATCCTGCCAGCGCATCTCGATCCCCATCCACGCGCCTTGCTGATAGGCGAACGAAATCCCATCGTCCTCGTACATCCGGTACGAACCATCCGCGCCCGGGTACACCTGGATCGTCAGCGGCTCATCCACCTGCTCCCCGGTAAACTGCCTTACCGGATCCAGCGGCACAATCGCGCCGGCGCGCACGAAGAGCGGCAGCGTCCCGAGATCGACAGCACGAGTGATCTCGCGACCGCCCTCAACGGGCTCTTCGGTCCAGAAGTCGTACCAACGGCCCCGCGGCAAATAGACCCCGCGCGACGCAGCCCCCTTCTCCGTGACCGGCGCGACCAGGATGTCGCGTCCCCACAAGTACTCGTCGCCGCGCGCGGAGGCGGTGCGGTCGCTGGAATAATGCAGC
>JACQTH010000525.1 GCA_016210935.1 Acidobacteriota bacterium
AAACGAGGCGCTGGGCTATCAGGGAGATTGGACGGTGACGGTCGTTCCGGGAAAGACCGCGACGGTGCCGCTGGAGCTGCCCGACGGAATGCTGCACGTCAACGCATCGCCGTGGGCGGATGTCTGGATCGATGGGAAGCGCGTGGGTGAAACGCCGCTCGGCAATCTGCGTGTTCCGATCGGACGACATGAAATCCTGTTTCGCCATCCGCAGCTCGGCGAGCAGCGTCACGCAGTCACCGTGAGCGTGTCCACGCCCGCGCGTCTCAGCGTCAACCTGGCGAAGTAATGATTCAGCATGAACAGAATGAATTTCGCCTTCGTGTCCCTTCTCACGCTCGCTGCTCCACGCGCAGCCTTCGCGCAAGACACGCTCGCGACCGCCAAGAGGTTGTACGAGGCCGCGGCCTACGAAGAGGCGCTGGTGGCGCTCGATCGGCTCCGATCCCGCCCCTCGTCGTTTGCGGAAGCGCAGGCCATCGCGCAGTATCGCGCGTACGCGCTGCTCGCGCTCAGTCGACAGGCCGAAGCGGAAGCGGCCATCGAGGAAACGGTCAAGGCCGATCTGTTCTTCATGCCGTCAGCGACGGACGTGTCACCGCGCGTCCGCGCCGCGTTTCAGAACGTCCGCCGCCGGCTGCTGCCCGCCTCCGCGCAGGCGGAGTACGCGCGTGCCAAGGCTACCTTCGATCGCAAGGAATTTGCCGCGGCCGCCGGCGAGTTCGAGCGTGTGGCGAGGCTGCTGCACGATCCCCAGCTCGAGGGTGTGACAGGCATCGCCGATTTGCGCGTCCTGGCGGTCGGCTTTCGCGATCTGGCGCGGGCGGCGGTGCCCCCGCCGTCGCTGCCACCCGAGGTGGAAGCTTCCGAGCCGCCGCCGGCGTCGGTCCACGACCCGTCGAAGATCTACGACCTCAACGAGCCCGGCATCATTCCGCCCGTCACCGAGCGCCAGGAGATCCCGCCGTTTCCCGGCAGAATCACCGAGGATCTCTCGAGACGACGCGCCGTGCTCGAGCTCGTGATCGGCGAAAGCGGTCGCGTCGACAAGGTGTCGCTGCGCCCCCGCATCGATCCGCGGTATGACGCGCTGCTTCTGGAGGCGGCGACGACGTGGCGTTACACGCCGGCCCGTACGAAGGACGGGACTCCGGTGAAGTTCGCCAAGCGGCTGCAGATTACGATTCGGTAGCTGCAGGCGTAGCGCAGGCCTTTAGCAGGCTCGGAAAAGAGCCACCGCAGAGCGCGCGGAGCACGCAGAGAATAGAGGTCTGCCTGCTGTCGCCCACGGCAGCCCTGAAGCTGCGCTACGCTCGCCTTCTCAGAACTTCGCGACCAGCGCCGCGCTGGTGATGACGTCGGTCTTCTCGAATCCCGGAACGGGCGCGTTCAGGTAGCTGATCCTGTTGGACAGCTTGACCGAGAAGATCGTGTTCACGGCGGCCGTCAGCGAGATCAGGTTTGCGAACCGCCAGTCTGAGGACTTCTCCAGGTTGAGGACGAGGCCGGGTTCTTCCGCGAATTCCGCCGTTTCGGACAGCTTCACGCGATAGCCGCCCTCCACAGCCCCGCTGGCAAACGAGCGATCGTCTCCGACGAGACGGTTCTCGTTGACATACCCGGCTCCGGCTCGAAGCTTCAGCGTGTGGCGGTCTGTCGCAATCGCGGCATACGCCACGCCCGCGTCTTCCGCAAACCGGCTCAGAATCCCCGCGAACCGATCGCGCGCATATCCGAACTGCCCGTAGCCTTCCAGCCGCGGCGAGAGCTGGCGGGCGAGGCGTATCACCGCGGCGACATTGCGCGCCGAGCGCCTGTCGTCGACCGACGCCGAGAGGAACGCGAACTTCGACGCCGCCGACCACGCGCCCGGCTTGTAATCGAGTTCAGCCGCCGTGGCGAATGTCCTGGTCTCGGTGTTCCCGCCTGTCGAGACAAATGAAAGCTCGCCTTTGCCGGACCAGACGGGCGGCGGCGGGGAAGCGGCGGGCGCCTGCGCGGGCGGAGCGGCGGGCGTTTGGGACGCGGCTGGCTGAGGTTGGATACAAGTGCACGAGACCATTGCGAGCAGGAGAGCGTGCGTTTTCACGCTCACCATTATGCGCGTCTCGTCATGAATAGTGTGGAGTCACACGTTGACGCCCGAAGCGAGCCGCTCC
>JACQTH010000511.1 GCA_016210935.1 Acidobacteriota bacterium
CGTGGCGTTCGTGACGCGGGACCGCGTGTTCAAACATCCGAAGTTCGACCACATCCTCTCAGGCTGCACGTCGCGTCGCCTGCTGGAGCTCGCCCCGGCCTTGAAGGATCGAGGCCTCATCACCGGCGTGAGCGTGTGCGACATCCCCGTGACCGAGGCGCGCGCGTCGGGCGAGATGCTGCTCATTGGCAGCTCAGTGAAGGTGGCACCCATCGTCCAGTGGGACGCGCGGCCAATTGGCGACGGGAAGCCGGGCCCGGTGGCGAAAGCGCTCCTTCAGCTCCTCGAGGAGGACATGCGCACGGGCGATCGCCTGATCGACGTGCCGTATTGACCCGACGACGAATCGCCGCGAACGGCCTGCGTCCGACGCGATATCACCACTGCCGAAAAGCGCGAGGAGCTGTCCCCGACGCGTCGACGCGTCTACTGCGATGACGGCCGTGTTATCGGTCGCGGTCCCTTCATCACGACGCCATCCTTGACCACGACTTCCACGTGGCGTTCAGCACTCGTTCGAACAGGCCTCAAATGGATGGTTCGGCGTTCCGCACCGGATGCTCTTGAACAGGCAATCCGAGTTCCTTCGCGGCCTGCTCTTGCGAGGTGTCCATGGTGATAAAGCGATCAATCGGCTCGGCGGCATGAAACCAGAGCGCGGTACGAAGGTGCGCGAGGTCGAGCGATCGCGGTGTGCTGACGGCGGGCAGGATGTTTGATCGGCAAAGGTCCAACGTCAGATCGCGCAGGACGAGCAGACTGACATCCTGCTCTACGCGGTCGATGCACGTCCTGTACTGTTCCGGGTTCAAGGCGCCTTCCCGCGCCAATCGCGTCAGGTTGCGTTTCGCCTCGAGTATCAACAGGACGCTGGACAACAATTCCGCGCCATCGGTTTCGTTGGACAGGCGCTGTGAACCTTCTTCGGCCAGCAGCATGCAGAGATAGGCCGACGTGTCGACATACAGGCGACGCTTCAGTGGCCTGCCTTCACGTGCGTCGCTCACCGATTGCCCCTGTCCTCTAACAGGACTGCCAGGTACCGCCCCCTCGTCCCCCGCTTCAGCGCCGGTCTGAGGCGTCCACCACCCACGTGCCGGCCTCGATGGACAAGGTGGGTCCGGGCCGGACTCAACTGCGCGACCGGCGTGTTGTGACGGGTGATCACGATCGTGCTGCCGGATTCGACTTCGGCGACCACCGCCGAAAGCCTGGCTTTAAGGTCCTGAATAGAGACCTGTTTCATGACCATTATTTTAGCATAATCTATCCTTAAGTATGGCCATTTCTTACCCGACGAATCTCCCCAAGCGACCGAGCGCGTCGTCCCATTGCCGGGAGATGATCTCCAGGTAGCGTCGCGCCTCGGCGAGGCGTTCGGGCTCCAGCTCCCAGACCCGCTCTCGTCCGCGCCGCGCGGCCCGCAGCAGACCTGCTTCCTCCATCAGCCGTAAATGCTTGGTGACGGCCTGACGGGTGACGTCGGTCCCGGCCGTGAGCTTCGCGATGGACAGTGGCCCGTCGTGACAGAGGCGCATGACGAGTCGCAGGCGCGTTCGATCCCCGAGCGCGGCAAACACGAACTCGGAGAATGCCTTTCTCTGCTTGCGGACGGGCCTAGCTGGTTTGCGCAAGGTACTTCTCGATCAGCCTGACTACCAGGCCCCAGCCCTGCTCGTTGGCCGTGAAGGCCTTCGCCCGCCGCTCGAGCGGAATGCGATCGAAGCCCGATTCGGTGACGGTGAGTATGACGCCGTCGGCGACTTCCTCCAGCTCGAACACGATCAGGGTCGTCGGCTCGGCTGAGTAGTCCACATCGCGCTCGATGGCGTGCGGGTGCCACCGAAACGAGAAGAGCCGTTCGGGCTCGATCCGATCGATGGTGATGTCGAAGGTCACGCCCTCGAACTGTTTCTGGAGCTTCGCGACGTCCTCGTCGACAGTGGTGCCGACGAGGGTGCCCTGCATGGTCGCGCCGGGCGTGAAGGGACGGTCGAATCTCACGCCGAACCAGGCGCCGAACTGCCGGCTGTCGGTGAGGGCCCGCCAGACGCGCTCCCGCGGGGCGCGCAGCAGGATGGTCTTCTGGATGCGGTCGGTCACGGTGACGGTCGACATATGCAACCTCCAGGTTGCGAATCATAGCAGCGCCGGCCGTGACATGCAACCCCTTGGTTGCTATTCACCCTGAACCCTTGCTGGGATTCCTGTATGGCAGGGTCAACCCTTACGGCCACCACGCCGGCACGGTCCCCACCAGCGAACGCAGAAAATGATGCTCCCAAAAGTTGCAGTATTCATCTCTCAGGGGACCCGCCTCACCGATAGTCGTGTCGAGCACGAGGTGCCGGTCTGA
>JACQTH010000522.1 GCA_016210935.1 Acidobacteriota bacterium
GATCTGGATCGCGCGGCGCGTCTCGTCGCGCAGCACGCCGTCGATCCAACGCTTCCCGGCCTCGAGGAGATTATCGACGCGCTGACGAAAGCCACCTTCGACGCAGTCGCCTCGACGGCGTACGAAGCGGAGGTCCGGCGCGCGGAAGAACGGGTCCTCGTCGATCGCCTCACCTGGGTCGCCACGGCCTCGCCGAACGCACAGGTGCGCGCGATCGCGACGCACCGGCTGTCGCGGCTCGCCGCGCGGGCCCGAGCCGGCGCCGGAAAGTCCGAAGCCGATCAAGCGCATCTCGCGCTGATGGCGGCCGACATCAGGCGGTTCCTCGAGCGGCCGCTCGACCTCCAGCGACCGGTTCCGGTGCCGCCCCCCGACGCGCCTCCCGGGGCGCCCATCGGAGACGAGGGCATGCACTGGCTGGCACGACCCCCGTACTCACGCTTCCTCGAGTCGGCCGACGCGTGGTGGTGCAACTGGCCGGTGATGGATTGAGAGTCTGTCGAGCGACCGAGCCGGAATCCGGGGCCTCGGCCCCGGTCCGCGTCGTGCGCCAGCGGTGCGCCTGGAGGCGGACTCCAAATTTCCACGGAGCCGGAACCGGAATAGTGGAGACCGGCTTCAGCCGGACCTGGGCCGATTACGAGGACCCGGTGGAGGTGCCGGCGGCCCTCAGCTTCAGCTCGATTTCGCCCCGCCGGATGGCGCACCATTCCTTGTGTTCGGCCACGGGCATGCCGCATTCCATGCAGACGCGAATCCGCTGTTTCGGTGGGTCGTTCTTCCCCAGTAGTCGCTTCAAGAAAGACATGCCGCAGCCTCCTCAACCGGGGCTCCGCCCCGGACCCCGGCTCGGTCGCTCGCGGGGCCCGCGCATCCGCGCAGTTGTCGCAAGTTCGAGCCGGTTCTCGGCACGGCTCGACGCCCCGCTCCGCTCCCTCGCAGGCGCGCGTTGCGCGCCTTGTCTACCCAGCTTATTACGTTTGACGTAGGGAACCGGTTCCGGGTTGGGATCAATGAGTATGCCCTCTATTGTCGTTCAGAAATACGGGGGGACCAGCGTCGCCGACATCCATAAGCTCCGGCGCGTGGCCGAGCGGGTCATGGAGACCCGCGCGCAGGGCCACGACCTCGTCGTGGTCGTGTCCGCCATGGGGGACACGACCGACGAGCTGCTCGCGATGGCCAGGCAGGTCTCGCCCAATCCCGACCGCCGTGAGCTCGACATGCTGCTCTCGGCGGGGGAACGGATCTCGATGGCGCTGCTGTCGATGGCGATTCGGGAGCTGGGCGGCGATGCTATCAGCTTCACGGGCAGCCAGTCGGGCATCATTACAAACGATCGCCATGTCGATGCCCGCATCATCGAGGTGCGGCCGTTCAGGATTCAGGACGAGCTCTCGCGCGGCAAGATCGTCGTGGTCGCCGGCTACCAGGGCGTCTCCTACAAGAAGGAGGTCACCACGCTCGGGCGCGGGGGGAGCGACACGACGGCCGTCGCGCTGGCGGCGGCGTTGAACGCGGAATATTGCGAAATCTGCTCGGACGTCGATGGCGTCTACTCGGCAGACCCGCGCGTGGTACCTGACGCGCGACGGATAGGGACGCTCTCGTACGAAGAGACACAGGAGATGGCCGAGGCTGGCGCGAGGGTCCTCAACGCGCAGGCCGTTGAGTTTGCGAAGCAGAAGGGGATCGCGATTTACGCGCGTGCGACGGCCAGCCCGCTTCCCGGCGTGGACCCCGCCTCTGATGGAACCGTCGTGCGACGCGACGCACCGCGCCTGCCGGGGACTGTTGTCGGCATCGCGCACGAGCGAGATCTGCTCGTCCTCGAGGCCGAGCCGCCGTTTGACGATCTGTTTCACGCCCTCGATGAGCACCACGTCGTCGGGAAACAGCTGCACGTCGGTCGGACCGTCTCGATGGTGATCTCGCGCGAGAACCTGCACGCCGAGCCCCGCGTGCGCGAGATGCTGGCTTCGCGTTTCGGCGGCCGGGCCCGCCTGGTTGACGGACTTGGGGCCGTGAGCGCGATTGGCGCGGGGATCAACGCGAGTTACGCGAACCTGCGAGCCGGAGCCGATGCGCTGAGGGGGCAGGGGATCCCGACATCCGGGCTGGCCACGTCCTCGTTTCGAATCACCTGGTTGGTGCCGCGCGAGCGGCTGGACGAGGCGGTGCGCACGCTGCATCGGCAATTCCTCGAATCTCGGCTACCATAGCGGCTTCCGTTTGCCGAGGAGGTTTCCATGTCTCTGGTCAATGCATTCGTCCAGGAACTCGAAAACGAAGCGGCCACGACGCGCCGGGTGCTCGAGCGCGTGCCCGCCGACAAGCTCGCGTGGCGCCCGCATCCGAAATCGATGACGCTCGGGCAGCTCGCGCTGCACGTCGCCGGCGCTCCCGGCGTCACGTGTTCGTGGGCCGTCCCCGATGTGTTCGAATTCACGGGCGGCGGCGAGGGCGCGCCCCAGCCTTCGTCGACGGCAGAGATTCTCGACGCGCACGAGAAGAGCGTCGCGTCGACGAAGGAATCGCTCGCGAAGATCGGCGATGCGGGGCTGCACGCCCCGTGGAAGGCGACCGCCGGCTCCCAGACGCTCTTTGCGATGCCGAAGGTCGCGTTCGTTCGCGCGGTCGTGATGAATCACTGGATTCACCACCGCGGTCAGCTGTCGGTCTACCTGCGGCTGCTCGATGTGCCGGTGCCGTCGATCTACGGCCCGAGCGCCGACGAGAATCCCTTCGCGGCACGCACGTGAGCGAGCGCTCACCCGGCGCAGTTGCCCTCGCGTAGCGGGGCTATGGAATACAGCTTCGTGATCCAGCGAAGGCGTAGCTGTCGGTCTGAGGCCAAGCTTCGCTGGACACTGGGGAGGGAGTGTCCGTGGGCGTGGCGCTGCCGGCGCTGCCGGTATAATTCGGAATCAGGAGGTAGGAGGTAGGAGGTAGGAGCTAGAAGCTAGGAGCTAGGAGCTAGGAGCTAGGAGCGTGTCATCGTCGCTTCTGCCTCCTAACTTCTCACTCCAAACTCCTAGCTCCTTACTCCTAGCTCCTAGCTCCTATTCCTCTCTTCCCTGGAGTTCTCTCATGACCCGTTCCGTCTTCCGTCTGCTCCTGCCGCTGGCCGTCCTCGCCGCAGGCGTCACGTCGTTCACGCCGTCGCTCACGGGACAGTCCAGCCCCATGCCGAGCACCAAAAAGGGCGACTGGCCGATGTACGCCGCGGATCTGCGCGGCAGCCGCTACTCGCCGGTCGATCAGATCGACGCGAGCAACTTCAACAAGCTCGAAGTCGCGTGGCGCTTCAAGACCGACAATCTCGGCCCGCGGCCTGAGAACAAGCTCGAAGGGACGCCAATTGCCATCAACGGCACGCTCTATACGACGGCGGGCACACGGCGGGCGGTGGTGGCGATCGATGGCCGGACCGGTGAGCAGAAGTGGATGTACAGCCTGGATGAGGGCCGCCGCGCGGCGGCGGCGCCGCGCCAGCTCTCCGGTCGCGGCCTCTCCTACTGGACCGACGGAAAAGGCGATGAGCGGATCGTGTTCGTGACGATAGGCTATCGCCTCGTGCAGTTGAATGCGAAGACGGGCCAGCCGGTGGCGTCGTTCGGCAAGAGCGGCATCGTCGATCTCAAGGAAGGCGTCGTGATCGGCAAGGACAAGCAGATCGACCTGGAGCTCGGCGAGATTGGGCTGCACTCCACTCCGCTGGTCGTCGGCGACCGGATCATCGTCGGATCGTCGATGGCCGAGGGTCTCGGGTATCGGTACAGCACGAATGCCAAGGGTCTGGTCCGGGCGTTCGATGCGCGCACGGGAAAGCAGATCTGGCGCTTCAACACGATTCCGTATCCGGGTGAGTTCGGCCACGAGACGTGGGAGAACGGATCATGGGAGTGGACGGGGAATGTGGGCGTCTGGACGGAAATCACGGCCGATCCGGAGGCGGGGCTCGTCTACCTGCCCGTGGAATCGCCGACGATTGACGAGTACGGCGGCAACAGACCGGGCAACAACCTGTTTGCCGAGAGCCTGGTCGCCGTCGACATCAAGACCGGCCAGCGCAAGTGGCACTTCCAGCTCGTGCATCACCCGATCTGGGATCACGACATTTCCTCGGCGCCGCTCCTGATCGACGCCACGATCGACGGCAAGCCGCGCAAGCTGGTCGCGCAGCCGACGAAGCAAAGCTTCCTGTACGTCTTGGATCGCATCACCGGCCAGCCCATCTGGCCGATGCCGGAGACACCCGTGCCGCAGACGGATGTTCCGGGCGAGAAGACGTCGCCGACACAGCCCATTCCAACCAAGCCGCCGCCTTATTCGCGAACGCATCTGACCGAAAACGATTTGATCGACTTCACGCCGCAGCTTCGCCAGCAGGCTCTCGAGAACCTGAAGCGCTATCGCTGGGAGAAGAGCCCGTTCGTGCCGCCGGTGCTTCAGAACACCACGGTGCTCGGCTCGATCAATGTCGGCAACACCGTGGGCGGCATCAACTGGCCCGGGGCGTCTTTCGATCCTGAGACGGCGATCTTCTACGGGCAGGCCAACAACTCCTCGATCTCGACGAGGTCACTCAGCCAGCAGTACTTCGAAACGATCAAGCCGGAGAACTACGCGAAGCATCGCCGGCCGATCTGGGAGGTGGAGCCGGTCGGCCAGGGGCGGCGCGGTGAAGGCGGCGGGCGCGGCGAGGGCTTTGGCCGTGGCGGCGGCGGTCGTGGCGGCGGGGCAGAAGGCGGCGGCGGCCAGGCACCCGGAGGGTTTGGTGGACGCGGACGCGGCGCCAGTCCGCTGCTGACCGGGCTGCAGGGCCTGCCGATCGTCAAGCCGCCGTACGGTGTCCTGACGGCGATCGATCTCAATACTGGCACCATCAAGTTCAGGGTGCCGCACGGTGATACGCCGGATGCCGTTCGAGCCGCGCTCGAGAAGATCGGCATCAGCTATGCGGAAAAAACCGGACAGGGCGGAAGTGTTGGACCGATCGTCACCAAGACGCTCGTGATTGTCGGCGATCCGCAGCTCACCGCGCCGCCCGGACGTCAACGGGGCGCCATGCTGCGCGCGTACGACAAACAGACCGGCAAGGAAGTAGGGGCGGTCTGGCTGCCGGCCCCGCAAAGCGGATCGCCAATGACGTACATGGTGAACGGCAGGCAACACATTGTCGTGGCGGTCAGCGGCGGCAACTATACCGGCGAGTACCTCTCGTTCGCGCTGCCGGAGCCGCAGCGGACAACAACGCAGTGAGAATTGGTGAATTGGTGAATCAGCGAATTGGTGAGTTCGTGATTCCGATGATCTGAAGGGGAATTCAGTCCATCAGCTCACACACTCACCAACTCACCAATTGCAGCCTGGGAGCTCTTCATGCGCGCTCAAACGATCTTCGCCGTTCTCGCACTGGTCGCGTGCAGCACCACTCCGACCGATCGTCTCTCGGCTCAGAACGCCGGCGTCGATCCCCGTCCGCCGAACGGCGTGGGGCAGACTCCGGCGTTTCCCGGGCAGACGGACGCGCCCGAGCGCAAATCGAACGTCGCGTTCGATGTCGTGACGGTGACGGAGGGTCTGCAAAATCCCTGGGGCATGGCCTTTCTCCCCGGCGGAACGATGCTCGTCACCGAGCGGCCCGGACGTCTGAGAGTTGTCGATGCTGAGGGCAGGCTGTCGGAGCCCGTTGCCGGACTGCCGGCGGTCGACGCGCGCGGCCAGGGCGGACTGCTCGACGTTGCCGTCGATCCCGGCTTCGCCAGGAACCAGCTGATCTACTGGAGCTATGCCGAGCCGAGAGAAGGCGGCGCCAACAACACCGCTGTGGCGCGCGGAAAGCTCGTGGACGGAGCCCCGCCGCGTCTCGACGAGGTGCAGGTCATCTACCATCAGGCGCCGTCGATGGCCTCACGGGCGCACTTCGGGAGCCGCCTGGTGTTCGGCCGCGACGGGACGCTGTTCGTCACGCAAGGCGATCGATCGATTACGGAAGGGCGCATGCAGGCCCAGCGAATGGATGTCCTGATTGGAAAGGTCGTGCGCATCAATCCCGACGGATCCATTCCAAAGGACAATCCGTTCGTGGGCAAGGAAGGCGCCCGTCCCGAAATCTGGTCGATCGGCCACCGCAACATTCAAGCGGCCACGCTCCATCCGGCGACCGGTGAGTTATGGGAAGTCGAGCACGGCACCCGCGGCGGCGACGAGCTGAACCTGGTGAGGAAGGGCAAGGACTACGGCTGGCCGACCATTGCGTACGGGATCGAGTATCGCGGCGGTCCGATCACCGGCGGCATCACACAGCACGCGGGAATGGAGCAGCCGGTGTACTACTGGGATCCGGTCATCGGACCGAGCGGGATGGTCTTCTATACCGGGTCGCTGTTTCCCGCATGGAAGGGCAGCCTCTTCATCGGCGGCCACGAGAGCAACGACCTGGTACGGCTGATGATGGAGGGAGATCGCGTCGTCGGGGAAGAGCGGCTGCTGACGGACCTTCAGCCGAAGCGCGAGCGCATTCGCGACGTCCGGCAGGGTCCAGACGAAGCGCTGTATCTGCTGACCGACAGCGCGCAGGGCCGCATGCTGAAATTGGTGCCGAAGAAGAGCAGCTAGTGCCGCGCCCGCGGCGATCGCCCGGCCACCGCGGGGGACCATCCATCACGCAGGTTTCCCCCTCGTGAATCCTGCGCTGCGTGTCCGTGCCGGCTTCGCATGCGCGATCGCGGCTGCGACGCTCGGCGTGGTCGCGCCGGCTCCTCCCGGACTCGAGCCCGCGGGGCAGCGCATGGCGGCGATCTTCCTGATCGCGCTCAGCCTCTGGGCCAGTGAGGCGCTTCCGATCGCGGTCACGTCCCTTCTCGTCCTCATCCTTCAACCCATCTTTCAGGTGGCGTCGCTGCAGAAGGCGCTGACCGCCTTCATGAGCCCGGTGTTCTTCTTCGTGATCGCCATGTTCTGCATCACCACTGCGATCGTCGGCTCGGGCCTCGATCGACGCTTCGCGCTTCGGCTGCTCGAGTGGGCCGGCGCCGACAGCCGGCGGGTCGTCTTTGCCCTGATCGCCGGAACCGCGGCGACCTCGACGATCGTCTCAGACGTACCCGCCTGCGCCATGTTCATGGCCGTCGCCCTGGGCCTGTTCGAGAGGATGGGCGTAAGGCCGGGCGCGTCGAATTTCGGCAAGGCGGTCATGATCGGCATTCCGGTCGCGTCGCTGATCGGTGGCGTCGCCACACCGGCCGGCAGCTCGATCAACCTGCTGGGCATCTACTTCATCGAGCAGCACGGGAACGTGCGGGTGCCGTTTCTGACGTGGATGACCATCGGCGTTCCGATGGTGATCGCGCTCGTGCCGCTGGCGTGGTGGGCGATCGTGCGCGCGTTTCCTCCCGAAATGACGCTCATCAGCCAGGCGGCCGACGTGCCGGCGGAACGACGCGCCCTTGGCCCGATGACGGCTGCCGAATGCAAAGTCGTCGCGCTGCTGGTGGTGCTGCTCGGGCTCTGGGTTGGCAGCACGTGGATCCCGCAGCTGGACGTCGCGCTCGTGGCGCTGGCCGGCGCGATCGTCCTGTTCCTGCCGGGGATGAGGCTGCTGACGTGGGAACAGGCGCAGCGTAACATCGGCTGGGAAGCGCTGTTGATGATCGGCGGTGTGACGTCGCTCGGAGTGGCGTCCGTGGACACCGGACTTGCGCGCTGGCTCGTGGACGCTTCGATGAAGGGCCTGCAGGCGTGGCCGCCGGCCGCCGCTGTGGCGGCCATCACGGCCTTCACCGTCCTGATTCACCTCCCGTTGCCGATCGGACCGGTGGTGAACGCCGTGCTGATTCCGCCGATCGTGCTGCTCGCGATTTCAGGCGGGCACCATCCGGCGCTCTATGGGTTACCCGTCGCCTTCACGGCGTCCTGCGCGTTTCTGCTCCCGCTGGATGCGGTCCCGCTGATTACGTTCGCGAAGGGCTACTACCGGATGCTCGACATGTTCGTGCCGGGTCTGGTGATTAGCATCGGATGGGTCGCGCTGATGACCGTGCTGATCGTAGGACTGGGCCCGCTGCTCGGACTGCTGTAACGCGCCCCAACCCGCGGTGGTAGTATATTTATGTGACTACGGATAGTATGGAAGTATGAACAAGGAACGCCTGACTGTCACAGTGGACCCCGCTCTCGTCCAGGCCGGTCATGAGGCCGTGACCGAGGGACGCGTCGATTCACTGAGCGCCTGGGTCAACCTCGCGCTGACCGAGCGCGCCGCGAAGGACCGGCGGCTCCGAGCCCTGGGCGACGCGGTGGCGGCGTACGAGACGGAGTTCGGTCCAATCACCGCCGACGAGCTCGCGGCCCAGGAGCGCGTCGATCGAGCGTCGGCGCGCGTCGTGCGCGGCACCGGACCCCGCGCGGCGCGAGGACGTCGTGTGCGCCGAGCCGGTGCGGCATGACGCTCGTCCTCGACAGTGGCGCGCTGATCGCATTGGAACGGAACGACCGCGCCATGTGGCGGCGCATCAAAGCCGCTCGGCTCGCCGGCCACGTTCCCGTTTCTCACGGAGGCGTGGTCGGTCAGGCCTGGCGTGGTCAGGGTCCGCGACAGGCGCTTCTCGCCAGGGCGCTCGCCGGGATTGAGATTCGTCCGTTGGACGAGACCCTGGGGCGCGCGGCGGGCGAACTGCTCGGCCTTGCCAGGCGCCGCGACGTGATCGACGCCGCGCTGGTGTTGCTGGCTCGCGACGGGGACCACATCGTGACGTCCGGTCCCGATGACATCGAGCCGCTCGCCCGCGCATCGGGGCGTCATGTCGAGATCATCCGCGCATGATTACGTGCGCGTGGTGAAGGTCGCTCCTATCTGCTAGTTTCCCCAGCTAACGATCCCAGGAACGTCACCAACGCCCGCTTCTCTGATTCCGTCAGGCCGAGGGGCCGCAGCTCAGGATCGAGGAATGGGTTCCGTCTCCCGCCGCGGTCGTAGAAATCCACCACGTCGGTCAGCGTTGCCAGGCTGCCGTCGTGCATGTAGGGCGCCGTGCGGGCGATCTCGCGCAACGTCGGCGTCTTGAAGTCCCCGGAACCCGCGCCGGGATCGGCGAAGCGGTCCTCTCGCCAGGCCACGCCGGTATTGTGGGGGCGCTCGTCGGTGAGATTCGGGCCGACGTGGCACGCGGTGCAGTTGCCTTTACCGCGAAAAATCTGAAGTCCGGCCTGTTGGTCCGCGGAGAGCGCCGTCCGCTCGCCGTTGATAAAACGATCGTACGGTGAGTTGCCCGATAGAATCGAGCGTACGTAGCTCGCCAGTGCGTGCGACA
>JACQTH010000523.1 GCA_016210935.1 Acidobacteriota bacterium
GTACTGGCGGGGGGATGTCGACAACGCCGACGATCTGGCGGCGGGGTTTCCCAGGACACGCGAAGAGCTTTTCAGATATCGGGGGCTGATCCTGGGAAGCGTCGAGGCGTCGGCTTTCACGCCGGACCAGTTGCGGATGATTGCGGATTTCGTCGGCGTCCGCGGCGGGGGCCTGCTCATGGTCGGCGGCCGCCGATCGTTCGGCGAGGGCGGGTATGGGGGCACGCCGGTCGACGAAGTGCTGCCGGTGGTGCTCGACGCCCCGCCGGTCGACGGCGACTCGACCTTTTTCACGGAACTGCTGGTCCAGCCGTCACGAACGAGCGTCGCGCATGTTGTCACGCAGATCGGCAAGGACGAGAAGGATTCCGAGAGTCGGTGGAAGCAGCTGCCGGCGGTTTCGGCCGTGAACGACATCAGGCGCGTGAAGCCCGGCGCGACCGTGCTGCTGACGGGGAGCGGCGGCACGCAGAAGGACGCGGTCGTCCTGGCCTATCAGCGGTTCGGCCGGGGCAAGGCGATCGCGCTTGGCATCCAGGACTCCTGGAACTGGCAAATGGGCGCGGAGATCGAAGTCGAGGACATGACGCACGAGACGTTCTGGCGCCGGCTGTTGCGGTGGCTGGTCGATGGTGTCCCGGGCGAGGTGGAAACGACGCTGGCCGCGGATCACGCCGAGCCTGGCGAGCAGTCGCGGGTGACGGCGCGCGTGGTCGACAACACGTTCATCGCAGTGAACGACGCGCGCGTCGTGGCGCACGTCACGGCGCCGTCGGGCGCCGTGTTCGACGTGCCGATGGCGTGGGATGTCAAACGGAACGGTGAGTATCAGGCGCCGTTCACGCCCACCGAGCCGGGGCTGCACGACGTCAAGGTCGACGCCACGCGCGGCACCACCACGCTCGGCGCGGGCACGGCGCAGCTGCGTGCCGCGCCCAGCGACGCCGAGTACTTCGACGGCGCCATGCGCCGGCCGCTGCTCGAGCGCGTCGCGGCGGAGACCGGCGGCCGCTACTACACGACCGACACGGTGAAAGGCCTCGCCGAGGACGTCAATTACACCGGACGCGGTGTGACGGTCGTCGAACAGCGCGACCTGTGGGACATGCCGATGGTCTTGCTGCTGCTCGTCGGCCTCATCACCGCGGAGTGGACGTACCGCCGCCGGCGCGGATTAGTGTAGACATGCGTCTATGCGATGACGCATTAGAGCTGTATGGCAGCAGGGGGTCGGGGAACGGGGGCCGGGGATCGGTGTGTTCGCGTGCTGCGTGCGGCCGCATTCGAGAATACTGTCCGACCCCCGACACCTGACCCCCGATCCCCAAGGTCGAGGAGGTCTTCGTGGAACTGGTGGACAAAGTCACGTTGGAAGTCGGAACGGTCGATCTGGAGTCGGCGGACGATGTGGCGCTTGCGGATCGGATGAAGGTGGGCCGCGACCAGATCGTGCGGGAATTGCGGAAGCTCATTGTCGGCCAGGGAGACGTCATCAACGAGGTGCTGCTGACCCTCTTCGTCGGCGGGAACAGTCTCATCGTCGGCGTGCCGGGCCTCGCGAAGACGCTGCTGATTCATACGCTCGCGCGCGTCGTGCACCTCAAGTTCGCGCGCATTCAGTTCACCCCCGACCTCATGCCGTCGGATATCACCGGCACCGACATCATCCAGGAAGATCCGGCGACCGGAAAGCGGGAGATGGTCTTTTCGCCCGGTCCCATCTTCGCGAACATCCTGCTGGCCGACGAGATCAACCGCACGCCGCCCAAGACGCAGAGCGCCCTGCTCGAAGCCATGCAGGAGCACCGCGTCACCATTCAGGGCCGGACCTACGAGCTGGACGAGCCGTTCTACGTCTTTGCGACGCAAAACCCGATCGAGCTGGAAGGGACCTATCCGCTGCCGGAGGCGCAGCTCGATCGCTTCATGTTCCACATCATCATCGACCATCCGCCGGAGCACGAAGAGTACGATGTCGTGCGGACCACCACGGCGATTCAGGATCCGCAGTTCGAGCGCACGGTGACAGGCCCCGACCTGATCGCGTTCCAGCGGCTCGTTCGCAAGGTGCCGGTGGCCGAGCCCGTGATGCGCTACGCGTTGTCGCTGGTCCGGACGACGCGACCGAAGGGGAATGGCGCGCCGGAATTCATCCGCAAGTGGGTGGCGTATGGCGCGAGCGTGCGCGCGGCGCAGTATCTGGTGCTCGGCGGCAAGGCGCGGGCGCTGACGAACGGCCGCTACCACGTCAGCTTCGAGGATATCCGGGCGCTCGCGCATCCGGTGCTGCGCCATCGCGTGCTCGCGAATTTCCATGCGGAGTCGGAAGGGATTACGACCGACTCGTTGATTGATCAGTTGCTGGAGGCGGTGCCGACGCCAAGATCAGGGATGTAGAAAGCACCCAATGGACCCCATCGAACGCCACAATCCCGTCCCAGGCGCGCGGTTTGTCGACCCGCGCGTGCTGGCGAAGGTCGGCAGCCTCGAGCTGCTGGCGCGGACGGTCGTGGACGGCTTCATCAACGGCCTCCACAAGGCGCCGTATCTCGGCGTCTCGCTCGACTTCGCCGAGCATCGCGGCTATACCCCGGGCGATGACATCCGGCTCATCGATTGGAAGGTGTACGGCCGGACCGATCGGTACTACATCAAGCAGTTCGAGGCCGACACGAACGCCAATTTCTCCGTCCTGCTGGATGTGTCGCGATCGATGGATTTCGCTTCTCATGGCCTGTCGAAGCTCGACTACAGCAAGTTCCTCGCGGCCTGCCTGACCTATCTGGCGCACCGGCAGCGCGATCGTGTCGGGCTGGTCACGTTCGACCGGGAAGTGGTCGATCGGATTCCGGTTTCCGCGAAACATTTCGAGGTGGTGCTGCACGCTCTGGATCGCGCGAAGGCGGGCCGCCCGGGACATCTCCTGACCGCGCTGCGCGCTCTAGCCGAACACTTCGGCCGCCGAGGCATCCTGGTCCTCATCTCCGATCTCTATGAGGAGCCTGAAGCGATTCTCGACGCGGTCAAGCCGCTGCGGTTCCGCGGGAACGATCTCATCGTGTTCCACGTGCTGGATCCTGCCGAGCTGGAATTCCCGTTCGAGGAGCCGTCGGCCTTCGAGGATCTGGAAAGCGGCGATCGGGTGCCTGTCGTCCCGCGGGCGCTCCGCGCGGAGTACCGGCAGCTCGTGCAACAGCACATCGCGACGCTGACGGCGAAGTTCTCGGAGCATCGAGTCGACTACGCGCTGTTCGACACCGGGAAGCCGCTCGACCATGCGCTGTTCAGCTACCTGGGCACGCGCCAGCGCCTGAGCCGGGTGCGTTGATGTCATTTCTCAGCCCCCTCTGGCTCCTCGGTCTCGCCGCGCTCGCCATCCCGATCCTGATCCATCTGGTCCAGCGGGAGCGACGCAACATCGTGGCGTTTCCGTCCCTGATGTTCGTGCGGAAGATCCCGTACAAGTCCGTTCGCCGGCGCCGCATTCATCACTGGTGGCTGCTGCTGCTGCGTGCGGTCGCGATTGCCCTGATCATCATGGCGTTCGCGCGCCCCTTCGTCAGGCGTCCGGTGCTCGCGCTCGAGCGGGGAAGCGGCGCCCGCGAGGTCGTGATTCTCCTCGATCGGTCGTACAGCATGGGGTTTGCCGATCGGTGGGAGCGCGCGCGCGCGGCCGCGCGCGAGGCGATTGGGACGCTTGGCACACAGGATCGGGGATCTCTGGTGCTCTTTGGCCGAGGCGCCGACCTCATCGTCCGGTCCACCAGCGACGTCGGCAGCTTGAGAGCCGGGCTGGAGACCGCCCGCGTGTCACCGGATGTCACGCGATTTCCCCCCGCGATCAAGCTCGCGCAAACGATCCTGAAGGAATCGCAGCTTCCGCGGCGCGAGGTCGTGATCATTTCCGATTTCCAGAGAGCCGGATGGGAGCGGACGGACGATCTCCGGCTGCCCGAAGGTGTCGTGCTCACGCCGATGAGGATCGGCGACGGGGCAGCGGCGAACGTCGCGGTGACGGGCGTCAGCTTTCAGCGAGCGCCGTTCGAAGGCCGCGAGCGGGTCACCGTCACGGCGGCGGTGGCGAACCAGGGCGACGAGGATCGCGCGGTGGAGGCGGCCTTGGAGATCGATGGCCGCGACGTGCAGAAGCAGCGCGTGACGGTCGGCGCGCGGGCCTCGGCCGCGGTCACCTTTGCCCCGTTCACGCTCGACAAAGCGCACACGCGGGGCACGGTTCGGCTGCCGCCGGATTCGCTCTCGCGCGACGATGCGCTCCACTTCGCGCTGTCGCCCGCCGAACCGGTTCCGGTGTGGATCTTCAGCTCCGAAGGGGCTGCGCGCGATGCCAACCTGTACTTGACGCGCGCCCTCGCCATCGGGACGACGCCGGCCTTCGACGTTCGCGTCGCGTCAGCGGCGACGCTCCCGGCCTTCGACGTCGAAGCGGCGCGGGCGCGATCGGCGGCCTCTCATCAGAGCGGCGCGATGATCCTTTCTGACGTCGCGGTGCCGCGTGGCGCCGTCAGTGAGCGCCTGAAGCGATTTGTCGAGAACGGCGGAGGCCTGCTCGTCCTTACCGGCGGCCAGGGGAGGTTCGAGCTCGAAGCGTCTCCCTGGCTGCCCGCGCGCGTCGGCGCCCCCATCGATCGCGTCTCGACGGGCGCCGGCACACTCGGCATCGTCGATTACAGCCACCCGGTGTTCGAGCTGTTCAAGGCGCCGCGCAGCGGCGACTTTTCCGGTACCCGATTCTTTCGCTATCGTGCGCTGACCGTGACGCCCGATGCGCAAGTCCTCTCGCGGTTCGACGATGGAATGCCGGCGCTCATCGAGCGGAAAACAGGAGCAGGGCGCGTCGTGCTGTGGGGCTCGACCCTGGACAACGACTGGAACGACCTGCCGCTCAAGCCGGTGTTTCTCCCGTTCGTTCATCGCCTGGTCGCGCACCTCGCCGGGTATCAGCCGCCTGCTTCATCCATGGTGGTTGGGCAGGTCATCGAGGTCCCGTCAGGCGATCGGCGACTCGTGACGCCGTCGGGCGGTCAGACGGCCTTTGCCGCATCCGAACGATCGCGGGTGGTGGAACTGTCCGAGCAGGGGTTCTACGAGATTCGCGATCGCAGCGGACGAGAGGCTACACCGCAGGTGGTCGCCGTGAACGTGGATGTCAGCGAATCCGACCTGACGCCGCTCGATCCCGAGGAGATGGTCGCCGCCATTACCGGCTCGGCGCGAAGCGATCGGGCGACCTCGCAGAGGGCCGCCGAGCGCCTCACGCCGCAAGAGCAGGAGCGCCGGCAGGCGCTCTGGCGGTACTTGTTGATGGCCGGACTGGCATTGCTGGCGGCTGAAACGATGGTGTCGAACAGATTGTCGCGGCCGGTCGCGACCGGTCGCGTGGAGGTGCCGAGCGCGTAACGCCCTCGGCAGTCGGAAGTCGAACGTCTGAAGTCACGAGTCTAGCCCCCGCGTAGCGGGGCTATTGAATGAAGCCTCGTGATGTCTAGCGAAGCGGCGCTGGTCGGTTTGAGGCGGCGCGTCGCTAGACTTCAGACCTCCGACTTCAGCCTTCTGACTAAGGGTGTTCAAACTGGAGTCTCCGATGCTCGAAGATCGCTCGCTGAATCGCGAAGAGCTCATTCAGGTGATCGGCCAGGTGCGCCGACGGTGGCGCAGGAAACTGCTGCTCCGCGGAGCGGCCCTCGTCGTCGGCATCGCCGGGCTGACGCTGCTGGGATCGGCGTGGAGTCTGGAGGCGCTTCGATTCCGGCCCGCGGCGATCATCGCGTTCCGCCTGCTGGCGCTCGCCGTGTTCGCGACCAGCGCCTGGGTCTTCTGCGTGCGCCCGTTCCTGCGCCGCGTGACCGACGAGCAGGTGGCGCTCTATCTGGAAGAGCGAGAGCCGTCGCTCGACGCGGCGCTCATGAGCGCCGTCGAGTCCAGCGGCGCCTCTTCGTCGCGCCTCAGCGAATCGCGCGCATTGGTCGCGAAGCTCGTCGAGTCGGCCTTGCAGCGCAGCGCCGACGTCGGCCACGGACAAGGCGTCGAACGTTCCAGCACTCAACGCTTCGGGATCCTGCTTGGCGGGATTGCCGCTGCGCTCATGGCGGTCATCGCGCTCGGGCCGGCGTACCTGCAGCACGGCGTGAGGGCGCTGCTGGTGGTCAGCCGCAGCGTCGAGGCCTCGAGCCCGTACCGGATTGAGGTGCAGCCCGGGAATGTCACGATCCCGCGCGGTGCGGATCAAACCGTGACGGCGCGTCTCGTCGGGTTCTCGTCGACGCAGGTCGAGCTGTCGTATCGCAAGGCACCCGACGCGCCGGTGGAACGCCTCCCTCTCATGGCCGCGAAAAACGCGGGCGAGTTCGAGGGGATGTTGATCGATCTTCCCTCCTCGGTCGAGTACTTCGTCGAATCGAATGGCGTCAGCTCTCCCGTCTTCACGCTGAAGGTCGCAGACGTTCCCTATGTCAAGCGGCTCGATCTCGAGTACGTCTTTCCGAAGTACATGGGCCTCGAGCCGCGAACAGCCGAAGACGCCGGCGATATTGCGGCGCCGCGCGGGACCCAGATTCGCGTGACCGTGATCCCGACGATGAAGACACCAGGCGGCGCGCTCAAGATCAACGACGCGGCGAACATTCCCCTGATGGTGAATCAGGACGGCACGCTGAGGGGGACCTTCACGGTGAACAGCGCCGGTTTTTACCGCGTGGAGCTCGATGCACCCACCGGAGAGCACGTCGCCGCGTCACCGCAATACACGATCGACATCCTGAA
>JACQTH010000512.1 GCA_016210935.1 Acidobacteriota bacterium
CTCAGGCAGGTGCGCCCACGACGGCATCGCCGATCCGGGCATGCCGCGCGAGATCGTCCGGTAGAGATCCTCGTCAGTCGGCACTCCGTCCCACGTCGAGACAATGCGGAACTGGCCCGTCGTGAAACCGCGGGGCCGCCGATACAGGAGGCACGCGGCCGCGCCCTCGCCATCCCCGTTCGGGCCGTGACACGCCGCACATTCTTTCTCACAGAGCACCTGGCGCTCGAAGTCACGGCGATCCATCAGCGCTTGAGCAGATCGGCCCCAACGCCGACGTTGATCGCGTACCGCGGACTGGCATCCGAGAGGCCAATCGTCGGGATGATGCTCAGCGTCGTGCGACCCGCGCGGATGCCAACGCCTGCCCCGACTTCGACCGGCGCAGCGAACTCGGCGAGCAGAGCCGTGTTCCCATAGGCCGAGAACAGGAGGCCGACGCGGTCGGTCAATCGCCGTCCGCCCCCCAAGCCCCAAAGCACGGCGTTGCGTAGCTCCACATCATCGGGATCGCCGATGAAAAGGTACCCGCCTTCTGCGTAAAACCAGCCCTGGCTGACCTGCTTCCGTACCGCACCCGTCGCGCCGACGTCGGCTTTGCCCGTGCCGAGCCCGCTCGCCGCCGACGCGGTCGGCACCTTGACCCGACCACTGAGGACGATTTGGAGGCGCGCGGTCACGTCATCGACGATGCGATACCCAGCGCTCGCGACGATGTCTCCCAGGCCTGACTGATTGGTGACCAGTGCGGACGTAGGAAGCGTGCCAGACGCTACGGGCGTGGTCCCGCCGGAAGGTCCGCCGCCCATCATGCCGCCCATCGTGCCGCCCGTCGTCGTGGCCATCGACATTCCAGCATTCGGCGCGCTGGTCAGCGTGCCGCGCATCGGCACAAAGCCGCCCTGTGACGGCGCGACCGTGCCGTTATCGATCGTGAGATAGGGGAAGTACGCCACCACCTCCAACCGGCCGCTCTCCACGCGCAGCAAAGCCGGCGCATACAGCAGACTGGTCGTCTGGTCGCTGGCAAATGATCCCGTGAGAAATCTGACGTTCACGCCCGCCGTGATGGTGGTTTCTTGAGCGGCCGCGGGCGCCGCCGCGAGCGCGGCAAAAGAGAGCGCCAGCGAGGCAGCAAGCGCCGAACGGTTACTTCTTCGAGTCACCGTGGATCCCCTTCATCGCCTGCGTCATGTTCTTCGTCATGTTCTGGAACGCCGATGTCATCTGCTCGAGGTTCCGGCACGCCTGCTGGAATGCCTTCATCGACTGGTTATCGTGGCCGAAGCTCGGATCGTGCCTCATGTTGTTGAGCGACCCGTGGAGCTGCCGCATCTGATCGAGCATCCCCTGCATGGAGCCCATCACCGGGTCATGCGGCGTCGCGTTGGGCATCCCGGCATGCATGGTATTCAGGTTGCGCATCATCGACGCCGCGCTGGTCATCATGGTGTCGATGTTCCGCATCATTTGATCCGTGGCCATCATGGCCCCCTGCATGTTTCCCTGCGTGCCCGGCTGATGCTGGCCGTGGCCTTGTGTGCCGCCGTGCATCTGCGCGAGCACAGCGCTGCCGCCGAACCCGAGCGCGACAAGCACCGCAAAACTGAGAACGAGAATCGTTCGACGCATGATTTCACTCCTTCGAAAGATTGAAGATTCTTCACCCGGCCCGTGTGCGGGCCGATTGCGACTCGAAGCAAGAGCGACGCCAGGTTCCTCCGCCTCACACACGCACGCGCAGCAGTGCGGGGGCGACAACGTTCCGCAGTTGAATTCCAGTCTGCCGGTTTCCCGGCACCCCGGAGCACACTGCGCTGTCGTGTTGGACGGACACGAACGAGACGCTGCTGGAATCAGTGGAGGACGATCAAACTCCGCTCACGCCCTGATCATCGAATACTGAAATCCAGAACATCCCGCATACCGGATCTTTCGCCATCGCTCGCCTCCGTCATCTCGAATGTCTGTCAGTCGCCGACTCTGAACCGACCGCAATCGGGAGCGCAAAGGCGAATGACGCGCCCGGCTCGCCCGGATTCTCGAGCCAGAGTCTGCCGCCGTGCAGCTCGATGAGACGCTGGCTGATGGCCAGGCCAAGGCCGGTGCCTCGCGCCTTGGTGGTGAAGAACGCGCTGAAGATCTTGTCGGCGCGCTCCGCCGGCACGCCCGTTCCGCTGTCGCGAACGCGGCAGACCACGTGATTGTCTGAGCGCGCGGTAGAGATGGCCACGACGCGGCGCGACGCGGCGGTCACCGCCTGCATCGCATTGAGGGCCAGATTGACGACCACCTGTCGGAGCATGACAGGATCGGCCGACACCGGAGGCAGGCCGCCATCCACGCTGAGTTTCAGCTCAGCCCCGACTTCGACCGCCTGCGCGTGCAGCAGCGGCGCCGTGCCCTCGATGAGGTCGCTGAGATCGACGGCTGTGCGCGTCGGCATCCTGGGTCGCGCGTAGTCGAGGAGATCCTGGAGCACTCGCTCGACGCGGTTCAACTCCGCCAGCGACTGCATGAGCATGCTGCGCTGTGGATCGGTAAGCTGCCCGGATCGGACGAACAGCCCCAGCGCGGCTCCGACGCCCGTCAGCGGATTCCGGATCTCATGAGCGAGGCTCGCGGCCATCTGGCCAAAGGTGGCGAGCCGCTCGGCCCGCTCCATGTCGCGGCGGTGCGCGTTCGCCTCGGCCTCGGCGGCCTCCCGCCGGTGCCCGACCATCATGTTGAAACCCCCGGCGAGCTCGTCCATCTCCCGGTTCCCCATCGGGGCCAGATGGGCGGAGAAGTCGCCGCCGCGCACCTGCTCCATGGCGGCGCGCAGCCGGCGGATCGGCCGCACGACGACCAGACCCAGCACGGTGGCCGACAGCAGGATCACCAGCAGGGCCTGACCCGCCGCGAGCATCAGGCTCCAGTTCCACCATTCATCCGCGCTCCGCATCGGACCGGCGAGGCTCACGTCCAGATCGAGGAGTCCGATGACGTCGCCAGACCGGTGACACGAACGGCACGCGGGACCGTTGGGAATGGGTTCAAGCGTGTGAAGGACCACGGGCGCCTGGTTTCCCGCGGGATGCAGCTCGCCCGCGACCTCTCGTGTGATCGTCCGCGTACTCACGAGCGGAAGCCGCTGGCCCACTTCCTCGACGCGCGCGGAGCGAGCCACCATCCCGTCCGGAGACAGGATTCGAACGGCGGTGATGTCGCGGTCGCGGCCGACTTCTTCAAGAACCAACTGCAGCTCCGCCCGGTGCCCCGTCCGCATCACGCGGGCGATGCTGCTGCGCGTGAGCGCGGAAAGGCCCTGGGCGCGCTCGAGGGCGAGATCGTGGACCATTCGGTCCTTGTAGGCCGCCCCGAGGCCGATGATGCCGAGGGTGACTCCGGCCACTCCGACCACGAGCGGCACCGCCACCTTGAGGTAAAGACTCGGACTGGCCCTGTGGCCATCGTGCCCGCTCCACGGCATTGAGGGGCCTTACGCAACCGGGGTGCCGGTCCCCCGGCGCTCCGAAACGCTTTGGAAAAACATCGTCACGGCACCCGCGGGCTTGCGGGTGCCGGGGCCTGCTGGTTTCCCGGCAGTCAGATCGGCCGGCTATCGCGCGCGGCTCGAGGTCTGAATCGCGCCCCACGCGAAGACCCCCGCCGTGTTCGCCGCGAAAAGAGCGAGCGCCGCTGCGTTCAGCAGGCCGCCCCAGGGTCTGAGCCTCCCGAGTTCGTCAACGAGATCACCGGCGATCCGCAGACTGACTGAGAGATGCAGCACGACAAGCGGCACGTAGAACGACCACCGAAAGGGCAGCGGCTTGCCGAGCACCGCCGGAAAGACGATCGGGGCGTGGCCGAGAATCATCGACATCACGAAGCCGATGAGCAGCGCGTGCAGGACGGCGTCATACGAGGGCCCGGGCGTTCCGGCTCCGGTGACGATGGCCAGAAGTCCGCCGGCCCCGAGCCACACGTAGCCGGACAGCAGGCAGATCGCGACGAAGCGTGTGAGACCCGGCTGGCGGATGGCACGGCGTGCCATGTCGTGGGCGATGAGCCACACGCTGAGCGCTGCGAGCCCGACGCCGAGAATGCGCACGCCGAATTCGGTCCAGCGAACGCCGAGCGCGGTGCCGGCCAGCACGACGGCCAGCACGACGATGAACGCGAGGCGAACGCGGCGCGAGGGGTTGAGGAATCGCGTGAGCTCGAGGCGCTCGCCGGCGATGGTGAGGATCAGAAATGCGATCCACCAGAAGACCACACGGTAGATCGCGAAACCCGCGAGCCACTGCAGGTTCCCGGCGACCCACGCCGCCGCGCCGGCTGCCATGGTGAAGATGGCCATCGACGGATGGCGGCGTAAGACGACGCCGTAGACAGCCGTGACAGCGATGCTGCCCAGCGTGATGAACAGTGCCCCGCTGGATGGGGACGGACCGAGGACCAGCGCAAGGGAGCCCGCTGCGGTCAGCGCGGGCGCGCTGTAGGCCCACCATGTTCCGAGGCCGACGGCGCGTTCCAGGCCAATGAGCGTGCCGATGAAGCCGCCGATCATCAGCGGCCCGTGCAGGATCAGCTGATCGGGCTTTGGAAGCGGCAGCGCCCAGCCGAGACGCAGAAGCCCCAGCCAGACGCCCCAGATCATCGAGAGCAGCGCGAGCGCGACGAGCGGCGCGCGCCACACCGGTCGCATCTGGCTCACCGCGCCAATGCGGCGTTCTCGATCTCGATCGCCCTGGGGAACAGCACGTTGTTCTCGAGATGCACGTGCCGGTGCAGGTCGCGCTCGAACTGCTCCAGTTCCTCCAGGCACGCTCGGTAGGTGCTGCATCCATCCGCCGGCGCCGTGTAACCCTTCGTCAATTCGCGAATGATCCGGAGGACGTCCGCGCCTTCGTGATGCTCGCGTTCCATCATGCGGATCGGATTCTCGATGGTGCCGAACGGGCTTCCGAAGCGGGC
>JACQTH010000513.1 GCA_016210935.1 Acidobacteriota bacterium
CGTTGGGCAGCTTCGTGATTTGATAGTCGAGCCGCGGCGGCCGAACCGCGGCCGAGACCTTCGTCAGCGTCAGCGCCGCGGCCATGGCCGCGGTCAGGAACAGTCGCGCGTAACCCATGGTGTTCCCGATTATCACATGGTAACGAAGCTTCGCTGCAACCCGACCGGCGAATATGCGCGAAGTTTCGTTACTAACGAAGCTTCGCCTCAAACCGACCAGTGGAGCACGCGAAGCTTCGTTACTAGTTTGCGCGGCCGCAGAGGCGGCCGCGCCTAAGCCGGCCTTGCACGGGAAATGTGACCATTTTGTACACCTCCTAGCCGTGCAAGGACGGCTACTGGCTGAGGAAGCGAAACCCGAGGAGGAGCCAGCTGCGCGACCGGCGCTCGATCATCTCCGCGTCAATCCGGTGTTCGACGCGCGCGAACAGCTCGACCGACGCGGCGCGGCCCCGCAGGTGCGCGCCGCCTTCCAGCCCGAATCCCTTCAGGACACCCCGCCGGGGGTTCGGATCCTTGGTGCCCACCAACGTCAGATCCGTCGCGCCGAAACTGCTCACACGGCTGTTGATGGCGCGCCTGGCGGTCGCGCCGCCGGCCAGCATCCAGGTGTAGTCGACGAAGGCCCGCGTCACCGTGACACCGGCCATGGCGTGACGCTCGAGCCGCCAGGGGCGATCCCGTTGCGGTCCCGGCAGCCGAACCTCTTTGACGTCGCTCCATTGCATCCCGAGGACGTTCCAGTCGATCCCGAAGTCTTTTGGCCGATCGAAGAGATGCCGCGAGACGTGCTGGAACATGCCGGCAAGCTCGCCATGTCGCGTCTGCCGCGAGAAGGACCCCTGCAGGATGTAATTGCCCTGCCGGGTGTCGAAGCGCCGGAACTCCTTGCCGAGCACGACTTCGTAGTTGCCGACGAAGGTGAGCCGCCCCTTCGGGTACTGGATCAGATCGATCTCGCCGCCGAAATCGGCGTCCCAACTGAAACCCCGATCTCCGTTCAGGATGCTTTCCGCGTTCAAGTGGAACTGATAGCGCGTGAGGTAATCGAAGACACCGGTCGTCGGGGCCGGGGCGGGCGGCGCATCGCCGACGACCTGGGCGGCACCAGGAACCGCGAGCAGGATGACCGCCACGGCAGCAGACAGGACTTGAACGTGCGCGCCGATTGATTCGTGGCTTCCGCCTTTAGGCGGAAGGACGCGGCGGTCGATCTTCCGGCTGACCGCCTCCGCCAAGGCTTCGGCGAGTCTCGCCGAAGCGGCTTCGCCGCGAAGGCGGAAGCCGGAAGCCACGAGAAAAAGCGCGTTCACTCGCGACTACGTGTGCGGTCAGGCGCAGTGACCGCCAGCTGGGCTTCGAGGCTCGCGATTCGTCGTTCGAGCTCCGCGATGCGTTTTTTCAACTCCGGCAGCTTTCGAATGAGCGCCGACGCCTTCAGCCACTCGCGGTTGGCGACGGCGGGATACCCCGAGACGAACGAGCCGGCGGCGACCGAGTTCGGAATTCCGGTCTGCGCCGTCGCGCGCGTCCCCTTGCCGATCGTCAGATGGCCCGCGACCCCCACCTGTCCGGCCAGAACCACGTCGTCTTCAAGCGTCGTGCTGCCGGCGACGCCGACCTGGGCCGCCAGCATGACGTTCCGGCCAATCTTGACGCCATGGGCAATCTGCACGAGGTTGTCGATCTTCGTGCCCGCGGCGATCCGCGTTTCACCGACGGCCGGACGATCGATGGTCGTGTTGGCGCCGATTTCGACATCATCTTCGATCACCACCCTCGCCGTCTGGGGGATCTTGTGGTGCGTGCCGTCTTCGAGGGGGACGAAGCCGAAGCCGTCGCTGCCGATCACGGCGCCGTTCTGGACGATCACCCGCGCCCCCAGCACGCAGCGCTCGCGTACCGAGGCGTGCGGGTGAAGGATACAGTCCGCGCCGATCGACGCGCCCTCCCCGATCGACACGTGAGAGCAGAGAATCGTCCGCGCCCCGATTCTGGCGCCGGCGCCAATCGACACGAACGGCGCAATCGAGACGTCGCCGCCCAGTTCGACGTCTGCCGCGACCGACGCGAGCGGATCGACGCCGGCGGGTGGCCGCCTGATATCCGCAAAGAGGGCGACGGCTTTCGCGAACGCGAGATAGGGCTGAGAGGTTCGCAGCATGGCGCATGCGGCCCCGGGAGCCTCCTCGGAAACGATCACCGCGCCGGCTCGGGTCGTGTGGAGAGCTGAGAGATAGCGGGGGTTGGCGACGAACGTGACGTCGCCCGGGCCGGCCTCCTCGATTCCGGCCACCCCTGTGATGTCGAGATTCCCATCGCCCTCGAGGCGGCAGTCGCATCTCGCGGCCAGATCGCGCAGCTTCATGGCGCGACCGCCGTCCGCTCGAAGAACTGAACGAGGTGCTGCAGGCGCAGCTCCATGGCGACGTGCCGGACCTGCTGTTCGCGCGCCGGCGGCTCCATCGTGGCGGCCCCGCGCAGGGTCTTGAGCGCGGAGTTGGGTCTGGTGTGCCACGACACTTTCTGCAGGCCGTGTCGCGCGCCGCGCATCGACAGGTAATGACCCACGACCCGGAACAGAAAATAAAAGCCGATGATGTTGGGACCAGGGACGACCACCAGCGCTCCTGACAGGACCAGCAGGACGGAGTCGACCATCAGCCAGCGGCGATGGACGGTCAGGTCGCGCTCGAGAAAGCCGCGCATGACTCGCATCGCGTCCGTTTCGGTCATGTCCTCCGGGAAGACGAGGATGGCCTCGGCCTGTCGCCGAAGATGCCAGAGGAGCCGCTGTTCGGCTATGCGTTCCGCCACGTACCGCAACACCCGCTGGCGCACGCGGTGCATCCAGCCGTGCTGGGCTCGAGGTCGCCGTGGATCGTGCGCGCCGCGCGATTCTGCTTCCGCATCCGCGATCATCTCTCGCAGACGGATTCGCATCCGCTCCAGTCGCCCCACGGGCGCCTTCGGCGCATCGCCGGGCCGTGAACCTGCCTGCGACTGGCTTCCCGAACCTGCCTGCGGTGAGCCTGTCGAACCCGTCGCGGGATCTTCTCTCACTTCGCAGTAGAGCTCGTGCCTGCCGAGCCCCACGGGGATGAGGAAGACCTCCATGAAATTACGATAGCACAGCCGCTTCCGCGTCCTGGCGCGGTCCGGGGCTTGCACGATTCGAGGTTCCGGAACCTCGTACGCTGCCGGCTATAATTCTCGAGGACGCTCATCATGCGGATCGCAGTAACGAAGCTTCGCATCCAACTGCGCGGTCATGGTGTGCGAAGCTTCGTTACTAGTTGCGCGGCCGCAAGAGCGGCCGCGCCTAAGCCGGGCTTGCGCGGCCGTCGCGACCGGTTCGTAGCGCGTGTTGCCGTGCAAGCACGGCTTGCGATGCTCGCGTTGTTCGCCATGCATGCCGCCTGGGGCGGCGCGGGTGCGGCCCAACCCGCCGATTCTCCCATCCGCTGTGAGTTCCGCGTCTTCGATGGTGATCAGGAAGTGACGGCCGAGACCATGCTCACGGTGTATCCCAGCGGCAAGCGAGAGGGCGGCTGGACGCTCGAACCGGCGGAGCGCCTGCAGAGAGCCCTGCCGGCGGGTCTGTACGACGTGCAGGCGGTCCGCCAGCGTGAAGGGAAGGTCGTGAGCATCAAGTGGGCAGAGCGCCTGGTCGTGATGCACTACCCGGACGAGGCCGGTTTTCACCTCGAGGTGATCAACTTCGCGGCCGGCTACGGCGCGCTTCAGCTCAGGCCGACGCTTGGCGCGCAAATCGATCTCACGACTTTCGAGGCGCGCGCGACGAAAGCCGGCGCCAGGGGAGAGGAAGCCGCGCGTGGAGTCCACGGTGAGGGGTATCTGCTCGTAGTGCTCCCGGCCGGCACGTATGACATTCAGATCCGGCCACGCGAGACGAAAGAAGGTCGCGGCGTCGGCACACCTGCCGCGCCGGGTGTATCTGCGGCCGCCATGAACGCCGGGCAGTGGATTACCGCGATCGAGGTGCCCGCGGCTCGCACGCGGCTCAAGATCCTCAAGTTCTGAACGATAGTGTCAAAGGCGATTCAACACAGAGACCACAGAGACCACAGAGCCCACAGAGACTTCTTGCTGTTTTACTCTGTGGTC
>JACQTH010000553.1 GCA_016210935.1 Acidobacteriota bacterium
ACACCGTGAAGCCATCGCACGGGAGCACGGGAACCGACTCGACCGAATCCTCACGGCACTTCGCCGCGAAGAATCCAGTTGGCCGGCCGGAACGATCTCGCGGCCGCCGAAGCGGATGGCCAAACGGGTCTCGCGAAAATCGACACGCGCAACTCGCCGGCCCAACAAGGCGTTGGAGCCGACGGCGCGACGCTGACGCTGGCGCGCCGCTGCTCAACGCTGACGTTGGGCGGGCAAAACGAAAACGACGAAAATAGGAAACCGGGAACGGAGGTGCAGGCTGCGGCGCGTGTAGAGTCGGGGGCGGAGGCATCGCATGACGTGGGTCACCGACCTGAGTCACTTCGTATCCGAGACGGGCAAGCTACCAACGAATGTTCCGGGTCCCGCACACCGGCTGGCGGAGTATCTGGCCTCGATCGTGGCCGCCGCAACTAGCGCGAGCGACAATCAAGGTCAAGCCACACGCCAGATCAAGTGCCGCCGACGCCCAGGACATCGAGCCTGCCCCGGCGTCATCGAGTACCGCCTGTGGCCTGATGAGAGAATCACGTGGGAGTGCCCGAACTGCGGCGATAACGGAATCATTTCGAACTGGCAATCAACGGCATGGGACCGTAGACGCGTTCAGCCGGTCCACTGACGAACGGGTTGCTCACTCCAAGCGGGAGGGGACCGTCGCACGCGAGGCCGGTCGGTGACGAGCCGCCCAGTACCTATCAGCCCTCCCCCCGTCAAGGGCATGCACGCTCGGGGAAGGGGCAGCGTCTCCGGGGAACGCATGGCCGAGAAGAGAGCGGGCGTCCCATCAACGGCAATCTTCTGCGAGTCAATCTTGTCGTTCTTGGCTTTACCACCGTGAAAGGGCTTCATCGCGAGGGCGTGGCCCAAGACGAACGGGATCTCCTCGGCTGCACAAAGATCGGCCACCCAGTACCACGTGAACATGCACTCGGCGGCCACAACGAGATCGTCGCGGTACGGTGCGATCGTCTCGAGCAATGCCTGCGTGAGCCAGACGATCCAATTGAACTACAAGCCGAGGATAAGGCGAAGGCCGTTCTCGACGTCTTGCAGGAGCTGACCCCGCACGCGACCCGCACGCTCCATCAGAAAGTCCCGATCGACCGTGATGATCTGTGAGACATTCGCCACGGAGTCCTTCTTCAAGCCAGAAGCCCTGGCGGGAATCAGCACATTTCCCGGCGCAGCAACCAGCCGAAGGTTCGTGCTCAACACGACGCCGAGGACGGTGCGCAAGCGACTCCGATTGAAGGCATCAGTCTGGACGATCAAGATGGGGCGGGTGTATCCGGGCTCAGAGCCGTCGGGCTCCCCGAGATCGGCCGTCCAGATTTGGCCTCGTTCGACTACCACGGCTCGCGGGTTACCGACCGGCTCTGCAGGCGCCGGAGGCCCCGCGGCAGCCGGCTGTCTTCGGATCGGTAGATCGCGTTGAGGCGTTCCGTGATCTTGCGGCCACGGTTCTTCGCCACGAATTCGGCGAGCGCGGTAGCGTACAGGCGGCTGCGCGAGACACCGAGCCGCTTGCTCAGCGCCTCGCCTGATTCAAACAGTTCATCAGGTATCGACAAGGCGACTTTCATACCGTAGTATTACCACGGTGGGAAACGCCGAGGCAAGCTGGCCTTCGAATGACAGACTTGACGGCAAAGTGCGAAGCCTTGTATGACGCTCGGGCGCCTTGGAAGCTGCCGCCGTTTTAGCAGGGTTCAGTGACACGTTCGGCGATCGCGTTCGCTGTGGCGCAAGAGGGAGACAACCATGCGCATCATCGATCCCGTTTTGATGGAGCTTGATCAGGAAGCCGCGACGACAAGACGCGTGCTGGAGCGCGTGCCCGGCGACCGCCTCACCTGGAAACCCCACGAGAAATCGATGTCGCTCGGCCAGCTGGCGCTCCACGTCGCCACGACCCCCGGCGATGTCGCGGGGATGCTGGTGCCTGACGAGTTCGAGATGACCCCGGCCGAGTTCACCAGCGTGCCGCCGGAGCCGACCTCGTCAGCGGACATCATGAAGGCTCATGATGAGAGCCTCGCGAAAGCGAAGGAGATCTTGAGCGGTTTGGATGATGCTGCGGTGATGACGATATGGAGCCTGAAGGTGGGAGGGGCGGTCGCCTTTTCCGCGCCGAAGATCGGCATCATTCGCTCGATTGTCCTGAATCATTGGTACCACCACCGCGGTCAACTGTCGGTGTATCTCCGGTTGCTCGGCGTGCCGGTACCGTCCATCTATGGCCCGAGTGCCGACGAGAACCCATTGGCGCTTGCCAGCGCTGGGCGGTGATTGCAGGCCAGCGTCCGAACAACGGTCCCACGGAGACGGTCCTGTAGCTAAGCAGTGGAGGCCCCTCATGATGCGGAATCGTGCTCACCTCGGGGTTGCGGTCGCCGGTTTCGGGGGTCTGATCATCGGGATTTCCGTCACGGTTGGCACGCAAGGCCCGCAGCGGGCGCAGCCGTCGCGAGATCTGCGCAAGGTGATTCGCCCTGAGAAATCCCCGAAGACAGGGCTTCCGTACAGTCCAGGCATCCTTGTCGGCGACACCCTTTACGTGTCGGGCCACCTTGGACGCGATCCGGTCACCAGCAAACTTGTGTCCGGCGGCATCGAAGCGGAGACCCGCCAGGCGATCACGAACGCCCGCGAGGTGCTGCGAGCTGCCGGAATGGACCTCGAGCACGTCGCCTCGGTGACCGCGTTCATCACCAGCTTTGACGAGTTCCCGAGGTTCAACGCGGTGTACCGCGAATTCTTCCCGAACGATCCGCCAGCACGCGCGACGGTGCAGGTGGCGGCGCTGAACGTCGGCGCGCGGGTCGAATTGCAGATGATCGCGGTCGGGCCGGGAGAGTGAATATCATGCTTCCCTCACGTTCGCTGCGGCAGCTGGCCGTGGTCCTGGGTTGCAGCGCTTTTGTCACCGCCGCGCTCGCGTTCGGCCAGACGCCCCGGCTTGGCTACGATGACACACCACTTCAGCCTGATGGGAAGTGGCGCATCCACGACAGCCGGCGACCGCTGCCGCGAGTGGTCACTCCAGGCCCCGTGGTCGCGGCTGCGCCTCCAGGTGACGCCCTTGTGCTTCTCGGGCCGGGCAGCGATCTGTCGCAATGGCAGGCGGGGAATGGAGCGACGCCCACGTGGCCAATGTCCGAGGGCGTGCTTCAGACCGGCAAGGGAGCCATTCAAACCAAGGCAGTCTTCACGGACATCCAGCTCCATGTTGAGTTCGCCACGCCCGCAAAGGTAGAGGGCGAAGGGCAGGGTCGGGGCAATAGTGGCGTTTTCCTGGCTGGCGTCTTCGAGGTTCAGGTGTTGGACAGCTTTCAGAATCCCACCTACGCAGACGGTCAGGCGGCCGCCATGTACGGGCAGCACCCGCCCTTGGTCAACGCGTCGCGCGGGCCGGGCGAGTGGCAATCCTACGACATTGTCTTCACCGCACCCAGGTTCTCGCCTTTGGGACAACACGTCTCGCCTGCCGTGGCGACGGTGTTTCACAACGGCGTGTTGGTGCACAACGCGCGAGCCTTCTGGGGACCCACGGCTCACCGGCGGATCGACCCGTATGTGGCGTCGACCGCGCGTGGTCCCATCCGGCTTCAGGATCATCAAAACCCGGTGAGGTACCGGAACGTCTGGGTACGCGAGCTTCGCGAACCGGACGAGCCTTGAGTACATTCGCAGCGACGCCAGCGCTGACGCGGAACCGAGTTGGCCGCGCAGGACGAGATTTCGATCAACCAGTTCATCGCCACGGCGGTTGCCGAAAAGATGTCTGCCCTAATGACCTTGGAGTACTTGGCAGAGCGGGCTGCGCGCGGCAATCGCGCCGCGTTCGAACGGGTGTTGCGGAAGGTCCCGGCCCGGCCACCCCTTCCGGGCGACGAGTGGGGGCCGAGCGAGCCGGTAGAGCCTAACGAGCGTTTGCAGACGCCGAAGACGCGGCGCCGCACCAAGGCTCGCCGGAGCCGGAAATAGTATGGCGCCGCGTCTTCGCAGCTGAAACGCATGTGAGCCAGACACGCCTTTGGCCCAGACCTCGACGATGTTTGGGAAGGCGCGGCTACGAATGAGAGCCCGATCAATGAGCAGACGACTGCGCTACCACGTGGCTGTGAGCCTGGACGGCTTCATCGCCGGGCCCCACGGCGAATACGATTGGATCGTGATGGATCCGTCCGTCGATTTCGCTGCCCTGTTCAAGGAATTCGACACCGCGGTGATGGGACGCAAGACATACGAGGTGCTCGCTGGACCGGAGGGGAATGGAGCACTGCCTGGGCTCAACGTGGTCGTGTTTTCGCGGACCCTCCCTGCGGCGACTTATCCAGGCGTGCGGATCACAAACGACGACCCGCGTGACGTCGTGGCGGCTCTCAAGGCGAAGCCTGGTCGAGACATCTGGCTCTACGGCGGAGGCGTCCTCTTTCGCTCGCTTCTCGATGCCGGCCTCGTGGACACCGTGGAAGTTGCCGTTATTCCTGTCCTGCTCGGAGCCGGGATCCCGCTGCTTCCGCCGGGCGGCACGACCAAACTCGTGCTGGCCGACCAGAAAACGCTGCCGGTCAGTGGGATTGTCGCGCTCTCCTACTCTGTGCCCGGGGGCGTCGGCCCCGCTCCCCGCATTCGTTACGTCAGAGCAGCAAGGACTCGGGTGAAGAAGGGCGCGAGTACGAGCAGGCCACGGCGCAAGTCAACAGCAGCCAAGACCCCAGAGCGGCCGGCGACGAAGGGCTCGCTATCGACGGGCGGGAGACGTGCCGGTGGCCGCGCACGCAAGGCTCGCCGTGGCTGATCCGCCCGTGACAGGAAATCGCTCGTGGAACGCTGGCTAACCGGCCGCTGCAGCCGCCGAGCGGCGCGCGGCGCAAAGCCAGATTGAAGACACACAAACGCGCGGCCGCAGGTGAGCGCCGAACGTGAGCCGGACGATCGAATTGAACTACAAGCCGAGAATAAGCCGAAGGCCGTTCTCGACGTCTTGCAGGAGCTGACCCCGCACGCGACCCGCACGCTCCATCAGAAAGTCCCGATCGACCGTGATGATC
>JACQTH010000515.1 GCA_016210935.1 Acidobacteriota bacterium
AGATTCGACGGGACGGACCGCTGACGGTCGCGCGGTTCATGGAGCTCGCGCTCTATCATCCCGAGCGCGGGTACTACAGCACCGCGCCACAACGCTCCGGCCGCGCCGGTGACTTCTTTACCAGCGTCGACGTCGGACACGTGTTTGGCGAGCTGCTCGCCGTGCAGTTCGCCGAAATGTGGCGAGTGTGGGCCTCGACGGTCTCGAGTCAACGTTTTGACCTCGTCGAAGCCGGCGCCGGCAACGGCCGGCTCGCCGCGGACATCCTGAACGCAGCGGCCGTCCACGACCCCCGCTTTTACTCCAAGCTCCAGATCAGCCTGGTCGAACGCAGTCCGGCCGCGCGCGCCGCGCAGGCAGGCGCGTTCGGCGTGCACCTCCCGAAACTCAAACACACTGGCGCGTCGCTGCCCGATCGGATCGATGGCGTCTTGTACGCGAACGAGCTGCTCGACGCGCTGCCCACGCATGTGATCGTGATGCGGGACACGCTGCGCGAGATCTACGTCGACTGGGACGGCACGGACCTCGTGGAGCGTGAGGATTCGCCGTCAACCGCAGCGCTGCAGGCGTATCTGGATCACGGTGACATCCGACTGCGGCCAGGCTGGAGGGTTGAGATCAACCTCGAGGCCACGCGGTGGGTGGCGGACGCCGCGCGGCGTCTTGCCAGGGGATTTCTTCTGCTGATCGACTACGGCCATGACGTGCGGGAGTTGTACGAAGCGTCACATTCCGGCGGAACCTTGACGGCGTATCAGCGCCATGTGGGCGGCGGGGCGTCGGCTCCGTGGCTGGAGGACCCTGGCTCCGTCGACATGACGTCGCATGTCGATCTCACGGCTGTGCGGCGGGTGGCGGAGAACGAAGGGCTCGACACGCTCGGGGTGCTGGACCAGACGTACTTCCTGCTTGGCCTCGGCCTCGCCGACCGCCTCGCCCGGCCTGAGGGGGAGGACATGGCCCAGTTGAAAGCCAGGCTCGCGCTCAAAACCTTGATGATGCCGGGCGGTCTCGGAAGCGTGCAGAAGGTCATGATCTTCGGACGAGGCATGGGCCGGCCGAAACTGCGCGGCTGCTCCTATAAGGTACGGGTGACGTGAGGACACTTCCCCGCTACGCCCTCGCGGGCATCATCGTCATGTGCACGTCGGAAGTGATGATGCTGCTCGAAGTCGAGCCGTTCTGGACGTGGCACACGGCGATTGCCTGGACCGGGTGGGTCCTGTTTGCGGATGGGTTCGTCTGGATGCGCCGCGGCCGCTCGTGGCTGACCGATGCGCCGAAGGAGTTCGCCTTCCTGGCAATCGTCTCCGTTCCGCTCTGGCTGGTGTTCGAGTTCTACAACCTGTTCATCCGGAACTGGCACTACATCCGGCTTCCCGAGAACGTGGTTTTGCGGATGTTGGGGTTCGGATGGTCGTTCGCCACGATTTGGCCTGCGATCCTGATCACCGCGGAAGCCGTCGGATGTTTACGGACCCCGCAGCCGGTTGGCGCGGCTCACGGGATTGGGGATTCGGGGTTCGGGGCTCGGACGTTTCGTCATACACCGCCGAATCCCGAATCCCCGCCTTCGCGCTCCGCGCTTCGGCGCGGCTCGCCGAAGTTCGCCGGGACGAACTCGTCGACGGCGAACGAAGGCGGCCGAATCCCGAACCCCGGCAGTCGCGATATCGCGCTGATCACCCTCGGCCTCGCGCTGCTGATCGGGCCGCTCATCGCGCCATCCCAGTTTCTTGCCGCGCCCGTCTGGATCGGGTTCATCCTGCTGCTCGATCCGCTGAACGCGCGTCTCGGCCAGGAATCGCTGCTGGGAGAGCTCCGCAGCGGCTCGCGCGATCGGGTGATCAATCTCCTGTTGTCAGGACTCGCGTGTGGCGTGCTGTGGGAGTTCTGGAATTATTGGGCGCGCGCGAAATGGATCTACACGGTGCCCATCCTGGAAGACGTGCGGATCTTCGAGATGCCGATTGCCGGCTACCTCGGCTTTCCACCGTTCGCCCTCGAATGCTTCACGATGTACATCTTCGTCCGCTACCTCGTCTGGAAGGGACCGAAGCGCCCCGTTGCGTTGTAATTTCGAGCGTGAAGGAGTCTAATAGGCTCTTTCATATGACTATGACCATCGAACGCGAGATCAAACTACGGTTCGACGATGCGTCACAGGCCAGGGCGGCGATCCTGGCGACCGGAGCCACCCTCCTGAAAGGTCGCCGTCTTCAGGAGGACTGCCTGCTCGACACGCCGGACGGGCATTTGCGGCGGCAGCACTCGATCCTTCGAGTGCGGATCGATTCCGGCAAGAGCCTGCTGACATTCAAGGGGCCGATGCAGCCGTCCGACATGAAGGTGCGCGAAGAGACCGAAACGCTCGTCGGCGACGGCGTCGAGCTCGTGAAGATCCTCGAGCAGCTCGGGTATCAGATCTGGTTTCGCTATCAGAAGTACCGAGAGGAGTTCGGCCACGAGGACGTCATCATCGCGCTCGACGAAACGCCGGTCGGCACCTACGTCGAGCTCGAGGGCGGCGAGCGCGGCATCATGGATACCACTGCGGCGCTCGGACGGACGCCCGCCGATTTCCTGCTCGACTCCTATCGCAGTCTCTATCTCCAGTACTGCCAGGCTCACGGCCTGACGCCGGGTAACATGCTGTTCGAGGAGGAGGAGATAGGAGCGAGGAGCTAGGAGCTAGGAGAAAGGAGCTAGGAGAACGGCGACCGCACGCTTGCGCCTAATTCCTCTCCTCCTAACTCCACTCCGTCTCCTCGCTCCTAGCTCCTCGCTCCTAGCTTCTTCTTGCATGCTTTCCGCCTGGCCAGCTCTGATCCTGGCGGCGGGCTATGGCACGCGTCTTCGGCCGTTGACGGCCGACATCGCCAAGCCTGCGCTCCCGGTGGGCGGCGTGCCTCTCATCGTTCGCGTCCTGCGGTGGCTGTCGCGCCTCGGCGTGCGGGACGCGATCATCAACCTTCATTACAAGCCGGAAACCATCACCGCGCTCGTCGGCGATGGCCGCGCGTTGGGCCTGAAGATTCGCTATTCCTGGGAACCGGTCATCCTCGGCTCAGCCGGTGGTCCGGCTCGCGCGTTTCAGCTCCACGAGGCGGCGCGCTGGTTGATTGTCAACGCCGACACCCTCACCGACGTAGACGTGGAGCGCCTGGTGGATCAGCACAGCTCGACCGGGGCTCTGGTAACCATGGCGGTCGTGCCGAACCCCAATCCGTTCCGCTACGGTGGCGTCCTGGTGCGCGACAATGTGGTGAGCGGGTTCACGCCGGCGATGCGCAACCCCCCTGGCACGTGCCATTTCATCGGCGTTCAGGCCGTGGAGCGTTCCGTGTTCAGTCACGTCGCGCCGGATCGGAAAAGCGATTCGGTCGGCGACCTGTATCCGAAACTGCTTGACTCGCAACCGGGCGCCGTTCGGGCGTTCGTGTCGATCGCGACGTTCTTCGATATCGGAACGCCGCGCGATTACCAGGAGACATCAACCCGTCTGGAGAAAATGGACACATGGCCGTAAGACTGGAGGGGGTGCAGGCAGCGGTACCCGACCGGGTACTGGACTACCTGGACCAGGCCGCAATCGGGCGCGACGTGACGAAGGTGCTGCCGCTCACCGGCGACGCGTCGGATCGCCGGTACTTCCGGGCGATTCGGCCGGGACATG
>JACQTH010000516.1 GCA_016210935.1 Acidobacteriota bacterium
CGCCAGACGCGTGTCGATCTCCGAGGCGTCAGCGCTGCGCGCTAGAACAGACGGCCTCGCGGCTTTGGCGACGCCGAAGTCGAGCAGCTTCGCGCCCGACTTCGTCAGCATGATGTTGCCGGGCTTCAAATCGCGGTGAACGACGCCCTGCTGGTGCGCCTTGTCGAGCGCGTCGCCGATCTCGAGCGCAACCTTTACGACCTGCCCGACTGGCAGGGATCCCCTGGTGAGCCGATGCGCGAGCGTCTCGCCTTCGAGGTACTGCATCACCAGGAACCGTATTGGCTCAGCCCCCGGGCCCGGCGGGCCGCCCGGCGCCGGTGCTTCGCCGATGTCATAGAGCGCGCAGATGTGCGGATGATCGAGCGAGGAAATCATGCGCGCCTCGCGCTCGAAGCGCTCGCGGAATTCCGGATCCGCGGCGACGTGCGGCGGCAGCACCTTGATTGCGACGATGCGATCGAGCCGCATGTCGCGCGCCTTGTACACTTCGCCCATGCCGCCGGCGCCGAGCGGGGCGAGGATTTCGTACGGACCGAGGCGGTCACCAGCCATCAACGACATGAGAGGGAAGAGACGCCGATTATATCCGGCACCGCACGTTCCGCTGATACAATCACGGACGCGGACTCCCGATCATGAAGGGACTGCGGGCGACAATCTTCGATCGTCTGGTCTTCTGAGAACTCCCACCTGGTGATGGCAGTCGCGATCAGGGTGATGTTCCCGGCGATGCTTCTGCTTCTTTCGAATGCGGCAGCGTCCGCCGCCCAGGTCACCCAGCAATCCGGCTCGTCGACCGCGGAGAGCGCAGCGTCCCCGCCGCTCGAGGCCGTGTCCCGTGATCCCCAAGGCCGACTCGTCGTCCGCGCCTTCCGGATTGCCGAACCGATCCGTCTGGATGGTCGGCTCGACGAATCCACGTACCGGTCCCTCCCGGCAATCGGCGGGTTCCTGCAGTCAGTCCCAAAGGAGGGAGCGCCTGCATCAGAACGCACGGAGGCGTGGGTCCTCTACGACGACGACCACGTGTACGTCGCAGCACGATGCTGGGACTCCGCGCCGCCGGAACGATGGGTCGCCAACGAGCTGCGGCGCGACACCAATCAGCTTCGCCAGAACGACACGTTCGGCGTGCTGTTCGATACCTTTCACGATCGCCGGAGCGGCTTCGCGTTCTACACCAACGCCATTGGGGCCATCGCCGACTACGCGATCGTCGACGAAGGCATTCCGAACACCGACTGGAACCCTGTGTGGAGCGTTCGCACCGGCCGGTTCGATGGCGGCTGGACCGTCGAGATGGCTATTCCGTTCAAGTCGCTGCGGTACAGGCCGGACGCCACGCAGAACTGGGGCATCCAGTTCCGGCGCGCGATTCGGCGCAAGAACGAATGGACCTATCTCACGCCGGTGCCCGCCGCCATGGGGGGCCCGCAGGGTCTGAACCGCGTGTCGCTGGGCGCGACGCTGATCGGGCTCGAACCGCCGTCGGCCAGCAAGAATGTCGAGATCAAGCCATACGTCATCTCACGGCTGACCACCGATCGGCTGCGCGTTCCGCCGCTCGACAACGACCCTTCTGGGAACGCGGGCGTCGACGCGAAGTTCGGCCTCACCGCCAATCTCACCGCCGACCTCACCTACAACACCGACTTCGCGCAGGTGGAGATCGACGAGCAGCAGGTGAACCTGACGCGCTTCAGCCTGTTCTTCCCGGAGAAACGCGAGTTCTTCCTCGAAAGTCGCGGATTGTTCGACTTCGGTCGGGGCGGCGCGTTCGGCTTTGGCAGCGGCATTCCCGGCATCGCCGCTGGCGGCGGCGGCAGCGGCGGCTTCGCCAGCCTCGGCGGCGGCATCGTGCCTTCGTTGTTTTACAGCCGCCGCATCGGGCTGAATCGCAACCGCGTCATCCCGATCGATCTGGGAGCGCGTCTCACGGGGAAGGCCGGGCCGTTCGGGATTGGTCTGCTGAACATCCAGACCGACGATGAGGTGACCTCCGCTACGCCGGCGACGAATTTCACGGTGATGCGGATCAAACGCGACATTCTCCGCCGCAGCAGCATCGGCGCGATGTTCACGAACCGGTCACGGTCCAACCTCGCGGACGGGTCGAATCAGGCCTTCGGCATCGATGGCGTGTTTTCCTTCCGGCAGGATATCGCCCTCGGCGGCTACTACGCGCGGACGCGCACGCCGGGCCTTGACGGAAAGGACACGAGCTATCAGGCGCGATTCGAATACGGAGCGGATCGCTACGGCGCGCGGCTGGACCACTTGTATGTCGGCGACCACTTCAACCCCGAAGTCGGGTTCGTGCAGCGTGACAATTTCCGGCGCTCCTTCGCATCGGCGCGCTTCAGCCCGCGCCCCGCGTCGATTCGACGCGTCCGCAAGTTCAACTGGGAAGGAAGCCTTGAGTACATCCTGGACGGGAGCGGCATGCTCGAAACGCGCGTCCAGACGGCGCGCTTCGGAACCGAATTCGAGTCGAGCGATCTCTTCAACGTCGAGGTCAGGCGGGACTACGAGCGGCTGGTACGGCCG
>JACQTH010000533.1 GCA_016210935.1 Acidobacteriota bacterium
GCTGACCGGAACCGTCCAGAGATCGCGCGGCCGCGCCAGGTCGATGAGATCCCAGAGCCGCGCCTGGCGCTTCCAGAGGTAGCCCACGCGCAGCCCGAGGTCCTCGACGATCTGCCGCTCGATGAACGCGCTGGCCTCGTCGGTGTAGGGGCTCTTGATGCCGGGTTGGACGCTGTTGACGACGCCGCCCGAGGAGTTGACGAACGCCCCCAGCTCGTTCAGGGTGAACAGGCGATCGCCGTTCCGATCGTTCCAGCCGTAGGTGGCCGTTGCCCACTGAATCGGGTTGACGTCGTCGCTGTAACTGACGCCCGGGTTGTTGAAGAAGCGTCCCCAATTGGCTTTCACGACCGTGCGGCCGTTGCCCTTCAGGTCGTAGGCCGCGCCGATCCGCGGCGCGAGCGTGTCCTTCAGCAGGATGATCCCGGTCCGCTTCGGAATCTTCCACGACCCGGCGAAATCGGCCCGTGGGAACGGCGACGCGACGCTCCCGAGCGGCGCACCGGCGTAGAAGAAGTCGCGGTAGGGCGCCTCCCGGACGACCTGTTCCGGCTCGTACGCGTTGTAGTAATCCCAGCGCATTCCGAGGTTCAGCGTCAGGTGCGGATTGACGATCACCTGGTCCTGCACGAACGCGCCGTAGTGCCAGAGCGCGTCGGTGTATGTGGTCGGCCCGTTTTGCAACGTCACGCGAAACGGCGTCGTGAAATCCACGCCGCTCGTGCTGCGGAACGTGAGCAGCACTGACTCGCGGTTGCCGAATTCCTCGTCCTCGATCTGTTCCCACTCCGAGAGCAGACCGAACTTGATCGAGTGATTGGCGCCCAGCCAGGCGTCGCGAAACAGGTTGGCCACGACCTCGCCCTGATAGCGACGCCGGTCGTAGCGATAGCCCGAGTAGCCGCCGGCTGTGTTGCCCGTGATCTGATCGGTCCGCCGGTAGGCAATCTGGTCGCGCGGGCCGACCTCCATGTCGGGTTTGTACGGCAGGTTGGGCCAGTTGTAGGCGAACGTCGACGCGCGAGCGTCGAAGAAGAACGACGGCCCGACGATGCGATTCCATTCAACCTTGCCGGCCCACGAGTAGCTGTCTTGTTTGTACACGCCGTCGAGCGATGTCGTCGCCGATGCGTTCCGATAGGGCTGGAACTTCCGGCCCCACTGCAGGAAGTGGGAAATCTTGTTGTTCTGATTGAGCTGGTAGGTCAGTTTGTAGGTGATGTTCTGGAGCCGTGTCAGGAAATCCGGCCCCGTGCCCGGTGCGTCGAACGGCCACCCCGTCGTAGTCGTGAGGATGTCCTGGTTGCGGAACGACGTGAAGTACCAGAACCGGTCCTTCTTGATCGGGCCGCCGACGTTGAAGTTCGGATCGAAGTACTTGACCATGCGCGTGCCCTGGCCGACGCCGAGGCGCGCGAGCTCCGGGGTGACGTTGTTCCCCTGCAGGCTCTCGTTCTCGTAGTCGAAATACAGATCGCCGTGCACCGTGTTGCCGCCGGACTTGATGACCGAGTTGATCATCACGCCGGGCGTCGGCATCTGGGCGTCCGCCGCGTTCGAGGCGCCGAACGAGATCTCCTCGAACGCGCCGTAATCGAAGTAGAAGCCGGCGGCCGCCGTGCCTTCTGTGGTGTTGGCGCCGTCGACCTGCACGCGGTTCTGGCCGCTCGAGCCGTACGCGGTGTAACCAGTCTGCGTGCCGGCCGTCGATCCGCCCACGTCGAAGCGACCGACGGTCATGCCCGGTGCCTCGGCAATCAGCGACCAGATGTCGCGCGCGTTGGGAATGCTGCGCAGCATCTCGGCGGTGAAGTTGTTGGTCACCGTGGTGTTCTGCGTGTCCACTACCGGCGACTCACCCCGAACCGTGATGTTCTCCTGCAGCGTCGCGAGCTGCATCGCGATGTGCAGATCCGCCATGAAGCCGATGTTCACCCTGATGCCTTCACGGATGACCGTGGCAAAGCCGGACAACTCGAACTTGAGGGTGTAGGTCCCGGGCGGAAGCGACGGGAAGCGATACTGTCCCTGGGCGTTCGTGATGGCCGTTTGCTCACCGATGAGGGCCGAACTGGTTGCACTGACGGACACGCCCGGCAGGACCGCACCGGTATTGTCAACAACCGTGCCGGTGATGCTGCCGGTCGTGGGGCCCTGCGCCGCCGCCGTCACGCCCGTGAGGGCGATCCACAACAGCGCGAGTGATGGGTTGCGGAATCGAGATCGCCAGGTCATGAAATCCTCCTTACTTGGTGCGCCTGGGGCTGCTCGTCGTTCTCCGGCGAGCCCCCACCCCCAGGCGCTTTACGCGCTTCGCGCGACGGCCTTTGGCCTTTGCACCCCAACGCGCTGGGGAACGCGCGTTGGGGGCCCCGCGCTTGCCGCGGCGCTTGCGCGCCGCGGTCTTCCCGAACGTTGCGAGGACGCCGGTGGAGGAGGTAGACGACCCGTGGGAAGGACCAGCGAGATTGCAGAGTTGGTGCCAGCGGCCCACGGCACCGGATTGGCCTATCTTGCGCGGTTTGCGCGCCGGCATACCTGCCACAGCCGGTAACCCGCCGAACTCCCGCCAAAACCCGCAATACGGACCGCTCCTGATTGCCGGATACTTGGCAGCCGCGCGACAGTCGCGAAGGAGTTGACGAAATCCGGCGCGGGCGATGGTGGTTCCCGATTTGCTAGGTCCTAAGACGCGCTGACTGGGCCCTCAGGCGCGCCTCCTCGATTCAGTAGCCGGTCGATCGGACGAACAGGCGTGCAGC
>JACQTH010000534.1 GCA_016210935.1 Acidobacteriota bacterium
CCCGGGGAGCGGTTTGCCGCGGGAGAAGCGCTCGAATATCGCGATCGCGATATCAGAGGCGCCATCGCGCATTTCCAGCAGCTCTCGCGGACCGATGACGCTGGCCTTCGCGCTGGAGCGCTGCTGGGCCTGGCCCGGAATCAGCGGAAGGCCGGACAGATTGAGGCCGCACTGGCGACGTACACCGTTCTGGCCGGAATCCCGGGGGTCTTTCTCGGCGGCTGGCCAGCGGAGCTGCGGGCGCGCAGGACGCGGTGCGATGTGCTGGAACAGCTCGGCCGGCAGGCCGAATTGAAAGAGGAGGCGGGGCGACTGGCTCGCGACCTCCACGCCGGCCGCTGGCGTCTTACCCGGTCGACGTTCATGTATCTCACGGGCGAACTCGGTCGCTGGCTTGGCGACGCGCAGTGGGTGGGATCGAATGAGTCGCTGCCGATGGCGCTCGCGGCCAGCGTCGATTCGCTCTGGGAGCGCTGGCAGCGGGATCGCAGCGCGCTCAACATGCTCGCGAACCAGGACTGCCCCGTCTCGCGCGAGCGGTCGGTGTTCCTGCTCTGCCGGGGCACGCCGACGCGACTGGTCGCACTGGTCTCGGGCCCCGGCTTTCTCGACCATCACGTCGTCGGCCCGTTGCGAGCGTCGCTCGAGCGCCAGAATGTCGGGATTTTTCTCGCCGACGGTGAAGGTCGGACGCTGGTGTCCTATCGCACCTCAACGGCGGCCCAGGCGCAGAGCGTCATCCGCACGATGGCCGACACCCGGCTGCCGTGGACGCTCAGGGTGGTCAGCACCGATCCGGCAGCCGAATTCACGCGGCTCGCCGCCCGGCGCTGGCTGCTGTTCAGCGGGCTCGGGTTCATGGCGCTGCTGGCCGTCGCCGGCAGCTACTTCAGCCTTCGGGCCGTGACGCGGGAGATCCGGGCGGCGCGCCTGCAATCAGACTTCGTCGCGGCCGTGTCGCACGAGTTCCGCACGCCGCTGACGTCGCTGCGCCAGTTCACCGATCTGCTGGCCGAGGGGCGGGTTTCCAACGACGCCGACCGCCAGCGATACTACGAGGCTTTGCAGCGCGGCACGCGGCGTCTGACGCGGCTCGTGGAAAACCTCCTGGACTTCGGACGCATGGAAGCGGGGTTCTATCGATTCGTGCTGCAGCCGGTGCACGCCAGGGAGCTCGTCGAGCGTGTCGCATCGGAATTCAGGGACGAAGTACGCCACCGCGGATACCGCCTGGAGCTGGGGTGGGGCGGCACCGGCGCCCCGATCATCGACGCAGACGAAGCGGCCCTCGGGCGCGCGTTGTGGAACCTGCTGGACAACGCGGTGAAGTACTCGCCCGACTGCAAGACCGTGTGGGTCGACGGAGTCGCCGAGAACGGATCGGTCACCATTCGCGTGCGCGACCGGGGCATCGGCGTGCCCGCCGGGGAGCAGCGCGCGATCTTTCGCAAATTCGTGCGGGGATCGGCTCCAAACGGGTACACCGTCAAGGGAACGGGCCTCGGATTGGCGCTCGTCGAGCAAATCATCCGGGCGCACGGAGGAACGGTGAACGTGGAGAGCGCGGTCGGCGAAGGCAGTACGTTCGCGATCGTCCTGCCCGCGCAGCCGGGTCACGAGATCGGAAGTTGATGATGACACGCATCCTCGTGGTCGAAGACGAGCCGGATATCGCGCTGGGCCTCGAGCAGGATCTCCGGCTCGACGGCTATGACGTCGAAGTCCTCACCGACGGCCAGAGCGCGGTCGAGCGCGCCGCAACGGCGTCATTCGATCTCATCCTGCTGGACGTCATGTTGCCCAGCAAAGACGGGTTCACCGTCTGCCGCGAGCTGCGGCGCGCCGGCAGCCATACACCCATCATTGTGCTGACGGCAAGGGATCAGGAGGCCGACAAGGTTCAAGGCCTGGAGCTGGGCGCGGACGACTACGTGACCAAACCCTTCAGCCCGACGGAGCTTCGGGCGCGGATCCGCTCGATCCTCCGCCATCGGAAGGAATGGCTCGGCGACGGAGACCGGTTCGATCGCGAGCTGCGAACGGCCGCCGAGGTGCAACATCGGCTGTTTCCGCAAACACGGCCCCCAACGACAACGCTGGACTACGTCGGGTATTGTCAGCCTGCCCTTCGCGTGGGCGGCGACTACTATGACTATCTTGAACTGCCGGACGACCGCCTGGGGCTTGTTGTCGCTGACGTATCGGGCAAGGGTGTGTCGGCGGCCTTGGTGATGGCGTCACTGCACGGGTGCATCCGGTCCAACGCCGTCCGCTATGGCGAACGATGCGACCAGGTGATGAAGATGGCCAACGCGCTCCTGCACGAGGCCACCGATGCCTGCCGTTATGCGACGGTGTTTTACGGCGTCTACAGCGCCCCCACGCGCGAGCTTCTCTATGTCAACGCCGGCCATCCGGCGCCCATCGTCGCGCGTCGGGAGGAAGTGTTGAACCTGGAATCCGACTGCCCGCCAATCGGGCTTTTTGACGGCCTGGTGCCACAGGTGCGGCGTGTGCAGTTGCAGGCCGGTGACCGTGTGCTGATTTTCAGCGACGGCCTCAGCGAAGCGATGAACAGCGCGAGCGAAGAATTCGGCACCGCGCGTGCGACCCGCGTTCTGCAGGAGAGCGCCGGCGCATCAGCCGCCGACCTTCGGGACGCGCTTCTCGCGGCACTGCGTCTTCATGCCGACGGCCATCCGCAATCGGACGATGTGACGTTCATCACGGGAGTGGTGAGATAAGGTGGCCCGCATCCTCATTGTCGAAGACGACCCGGATATCGCGCTCGGTCTTCAGCAGGACCTCCGCCTGGAGGGCTATGAAGTCGAGCTCGTCGGAGACGGCCAGAGCGCGATCGATCGTGCCGGCGAAGGATCGTTCGATCTGATCCTGCTCGACGTCATGCTGCCGGGCAAGGACGGGTTTCAAGTCTGCCGCGAGCTGCGTCACGCGCGCCTCCAGATCCCCATCATCCTGCTGACGGCGAAGAGTCACGAGGCGGAAAAAATCCTGGGCCTCGAGCTCGGCGCCGACGACTACGTCACCAAGCCCTTCAGCCCGATGGAACTGCGAGCCCGGATCAAGGCTGCGCTCCGGCGAGGCGCCGTGGACAACGCGGAGGTGTTCCGTTTCGGGGAATTCGAGGTCGACTTCGAGCGGTTCGAGCTGCGTCGCTCCGGCAAGCTGGTGGACCTGACGCCGATCGAGTTCAAGCTGCTTGCCGCTTTCGTGCGGAATCGGCGGATTGTCCTGAGCCGCCAGCAGCTTCTCGACAAGGTCTGGGGCCGCGACGTGTATGTCACGGACCGGGTGGTCGACACGCATATTGGCAACCTGCGCAAGAAGATCGAGGCAGATCCCGACGCGCCCACACGAGTCGTCAGCGTCCGGGGGTTCGGGTATCGGTTCGATGATTGAACCCTCTTCGTGGCTTCCGCCGTCCCCCGCCGTGGCTTCCGCCCAGGCGAAAGATGTCAGGCCACGAGCACTCTTCCGGCTGCCGCCTTCGCCAAGGCGACGGCGAGCCACGCCGAAGCGCTTCGCGCCTAGGCGGGAACCCGGAAGCCACGAAAAGCGGGCCCGCGGAAGATCGCGTGTCAGGGTTTCTTGCAGAAAACACACCGATTTCTGTCGGGTTCTTGGAAGCGTTTCCATGGTCGCGCGGTAGGCTGCAGGGTGACGTTATGCGACATACGCAAATGCGATGGACCGGCGTTCTTCTTCTAGTCCTTGGGTGCCTCGCCCCGTCCTCGGGCGTGCTGGCGCAGCGCACCGACAGCGCGGTCGCGATGCTCGAGGCCGCCACCCAGGCCGAGCTGGTGGACGGCAACCTTGATCGAGCCATCAAGGTCTATCAGCAGCTCCTGTCGGCGTACAGCAGTGAACGGCCAGTTGCGGCGGCGGCGCTGCTTGGCCTCGGGCGTTGTTACGAAAAGCTGGGCGAGCCAAAGGCCCGCGACACCTACGAGCGGCTGGTCACACAGTACGGTGATCAGACACGAGAAGTGAGCGCGGCGCGGGCCCGTCTGGCCGCCCTGGCCAGCAACACCCGTGCGCGCGATGACCGATCCGAGGTCGTCGTGCGCGAGGTCTGGTCGCGTCCTGCCCCGACGATTGGCCCGACGTTTCCCGCTGGCGTGATCTTCAACGATCTCGCGGTGCTCAATCCGGCCACCAACGAGACGCGGCGGCTGTTGGATGGCGCCCGGTCAGCCGCGTACCCGGTGGTGTCCCCCGATCGCCGGCAGGTCGCGTATCTCAGTTGGAGCGGTGATCTTCGAGCGACACTGGGTCAGGGAGACCGCGCCGTTCAGCGATCTCGCATCGAGCTGCGCGTGGTCGGCATCGACGGCAAGCAGGATCGCGCCATCCTCAGCACGCGCGACGTGCCGTGGCTGAGGCCGCTCGCCTGGTCGCCGGACGGGGAACAGATTCTCACCACGTTCGAGCGCCGGGACGGCACCTATGAGATCGCCCTGGTTTCTGTGAAGACCGGGTCGAGCCGCGTGCTCAAATCACTGCCATCGAGCTCGCCGCAGGAAGTCGGATTCTCGACCGACGGGCGTTACATCGCTTACAACCTCCCGGCGCCTCGGGATTCACGCCGGTTCGATCTGTTCGTGCTTCCGGTCGACAGTGGACGCGGACGGCGTCGAACCGAGCAGCGATATTCGATCACGCTGGGCTCGGAGCTCGCGCCGAGCGCTTCCACGCATCAACAGGCGATCCATGTGCTGAATCGTTTGAGCTTCGGTCCGCGGCCGGGCGACATCGAACGCGTGGCCGCCATGGGGATCGAGGCGTACATCGAACGGCAGCTTCACCCGGAGCGCATTCCGGATCCTGTCGTTGACGCGAAGCTGGCCACGTTCAGGTCACTCGACATGGGGCTCAGAGAGCTGCTCGAACGGGGAGGGCCGGTGGCCCCTCAGGGATTACGAGCGCGAGCGTCAGTCTTTGACAAGCGTGAAATGGCCGACCGCGCCGAGCAGGGGCAGCGGCGCGTGGCCGAGGACAACACGGTGATGCCGACCAGCGACAAGGCCCGGCGCATCCTGCTGGACAAGCATCCGGAGCCCAACGAGATTCACCAGGCCAGGATCTTCCGGGCCCTCTACAGCGAGCGCCAGTTGTTCGAGCTGGTGGTCGATTTCTGGATGAACCACTTCAGTATCCGACTCGGCGACCATCAGCACACGCCGCACTTCGAAGAAGCCGTGATCCGCCGTCATGCGCTTGGAAAGTTCGAAGACATGTTGATGGCGGTGGCCAAGCACCCCCGGATGCTCAATTACCTGGATAACTGGCGCAGCTCAGCGCCGGCCGATGCGATCCAGCAGCGCCTCGCGGCCATGAAGCCGAAGCTCACCGACGAGCAGTACCTGGCGCTCATGGCGCGAAAGCCGTTTCTCGACCAGGCGAAGGGGCTCAACGAAAACTACGCACGCGAATTGATGGAGCTGCACACGCTCGGCGTCGACGGCGGCTACACCCAGCAGGACGTGATTGAAGTCGCCAAAGTCCTCAC
>JACQTH010000529.1 GCA_016210935.1 Acidobacteriota bacterium
CGCCCCATGCTGGATTTCCTGGCGCACTGCGTCCGGGCGCGGCTCAACATCCTCGTCAGCGGCGGCACCGGCGCCGGGAAAACGACGATGCTGAACGTGCTCTCGGGATTCATCTCGGAGCGCGAGCGGATTGCCACGATCGAGGATGCCGCAGAGCTGCAGCTGCATCAGGAGCATGTGGTGCGCCTGGAGACGCGCGCGCCGAACGTGGAAGGCAGGGGCGCCGTGCGCCAGCGCCAGCTCGTCATCAACGCCCTTCGCATGCGCCCCGACCGCATCGTCGTCGGCGAAGTGCGCGGCGAAGAGGCGCTCGACATGCTGCAGGCGATGAACACCGGCCACGACGGATCGCTGACGACCGTCCACGCGAATTCCGCCCGCGACGCCCTCGCGCGTATCGAGACGATGGTCGCGATGGCGAACATGAACCTGCCCGATCGCGCCGTACGGCAGCAGATCGCCTCGGCGGTGCAGATCGTGCTTCAGCAGACGCGGTTGAGCGACGGATCGCGCAAGGTCACGGGGATTTCCGAGATTACGGGCATGGAAGGCGACGTCATCACGATGCAGGAGATCTTCCTCTTCGAGAAGGTCGGCATGACCCAGGACGGCAAGGTCATCGGCCGGTTCCGCGCGACCGGGGTCCGCCCCAAGGTCTGCGATCGCCTCCGCGCCTGCGGCATCCACCTGCTCTCGGACATGTTCGAGGGCGTGACCGAGGTGCGCTGAGATGGCCCTCGTCGTCGCGGCCGTCGTGTTTCTCCTGGTCACCGGTGTGGTCCTTGGAGGCGCCGGGCTGATGTCGAAGCTTCCGGCCTGGCTGATGCGCCGCAAGCTCCATGCGCGCCTGCGCGAAGGCGCAAGACTGGATGTCCCCGAAGCCGAGACGTCGGTGCTTCGTCAACAGCACGCGGGACCTCTGCCAGGGTTCAATCAACTCGTCGGCCGCAGTCGGTACGGATCGTCGCTGACCCGCCTTGCCGATCAGGCCGGCGTCAAGGTTGGACCGGGCGTCATCGTGCTTGCCTCATGCGGGTGCGGCGTCGTGGCATTCCTCGCGACCGCCATGTGGCTGCCGGCCGTCGCCATTCTGGCAGCCGGATTGGCGCTGCCTCTGCCGGTTCTCTATCTGCGGTTCAAACGCGCGAGACGCCGGAGGCAGTTCGAAGAGCGGTTCCCGGAAGCGCTCGATCTGCTGTCACGCGCCATCCGCGCCGGCCATGGCTTTACGACGGCGATGACCATGGTCGCCGAGGATCTCGAGGAGCCGATCGGCCCGGAGTTCCGGAAAACGATCGACGAGCACAACTTTGGCCTGCCGCTGAAGGACGCGCTCAACGGCCTGAGCGAGCGGATTCCGCTTCTGGACGTCCGCTTCTTTGCGACGGCTGTTCTGACGCAGCGGGAAACCGGCGGCAATCTGTCCGAGATTCTCGAGAACCTCGCACGCGTGGTGCGCGAACGGTTCAAGATTCTCCGCCAGGTGCGCGTCTACACCGCGCATGGCCGATTCACCGGGTACGTCCTGCTGGCGTTGCCGGCCGGTCTCCTGTGCGTGCTCTATTTCATCAACCCCGATCACGTGCAGACGCTGTTCTCGGAGTCGATCGGGCGCGCGCTGCTCGTCGGCGCCGTGGTGATGCAGGCGATCGGGTACGTGTGGATCAGGCAAATCGTTCGTATCGAGGTATGAAGGCTGCGGCGCGGCGCCGCGGCGAGGCGTCGAGTCATCGCGGCGAGCGCGACCGAGCCGTGGTGGGGGGGCCGGCCGGAGTTGCTTCACTAAGCGGATCGTTCTTACGAATCAGCGCGCCGAGCGAAAGCGAGGCGTGGTAGGCGGCCGGGGTGGGGTCCCCGCCGCAAATCAAATAAAGCCTGATATGACACTCTTACTGCCGCTTCTCGCATTTGTCTTCGCCTCGCTCTCGATTGCCGCGGTCGGCGCTCGGCTGCTTCAGCATCGCTACGGCCTGCCGGCGCTGGTCAACCGGCGCCTGCAGGAAGTCCGGGTCGAGCCGGCTCCGGGTTCGACCACGCCGTCTGCGCAGGCCGTGGTGAAGGCGCTCAAGAAAGTGGGATCGCGAGTGCCGCGATCGCCTGCCGAGATGGGCCGGCTGCAGCTCCGCATGACCCAGGCGGGGTATCGCGGTCCGGAAGCGCTGCCGATCTTTTACGGCTTGCGGGTCGTGCTGGCGATCGCCGCGTTCCTCCTCTTTGCGACGCCGGTGCTGGGCCGGCCGGATCTGGTGCTCGCCCTCGCGGCCCTGGGTGTGGCGTACATCCTGCCCGGGATGGTGATCGCGCGGCTCGCGAAGCGCCGCCAGCATCGTATTCAGCTGGCGCTCGCCGACGTCCTCGATCTCCTGGTCGTGTGCGTCGAAGCCGGCCTCGGTCTCGATCAGGCGATGGTCCGGGTCGGGCAGGAGCTCGAGTTCGCGTTCCCTGATCTCGCGGACGAGCTTCGAATCGTCAACTTGGAGCTGCGCGCGGGCAAACCCCGTGTGGAGGCGCTGAAAAACCTGGCAGATCGCACGGGCCTTGACGATGTGCGATCGCTCGTCTCGATGCTGGTTCAGACCGATCGATTTGGAACGAGCATCGCGCAGTCGCTGCGGGTGCACGCGGACACGCTTCGAACCAAGCGCCGCCAGCGGGCCGAGGAAGCGGCGGCCAAGACGGGCGTCAAGATGGTGTTCCCGCTCGTGTTTTGCATCTTTCCGGCCATCTGGGTCGTGACCATCGCGCCGGCGGCGATCAAGTTCATCACGGTCCTGATGCCGATGGTGAAGAAATAATGACGTGAGTCGTGGCTTCCGCCTTTAGGCGGAAGTAGCGCGGACCTTTATGGTCCGCGACAGAGGTGAATTTCGTGAGTCTTCACACCGCTACCGAGTCTCTCCCGCGTGTTCAATCCCTCCGCCCGAAGGCGCCGCTGACGCTCGACCAGACCGGTCTCCCGGCGGACCTGCTGCTGCAGCTTCTGCTGAAGACGCTGCATCTCGGCGACGCGACGGGTCTCGAGCTTGGGCGAAGGCTTTGCGTGCCGTTTTCCGCGATCGAACAGATCGTCACGCACGCCCGCACCGAGCGGCTGATCGAAGTGAAGAACGGCGCCGCGGCGCTGCAGACCGGCGCGGCCGGCTACAAGTATGGCCTCACGGACAGCGGCCGGGCGCGCGCGCAGCAGTTTCTCGATTCGAGTCAGTACGTCGGCGCTGCTCCGATCCCGCTGGCACAGTACACCCCGGCCGTGAGCGCGCAGAAGGTGGAGCGCGCGACCATCGACCGCGAACGTCTCTCCGCCGGGCTCTCACACCTCATCATCAGCGCGCGGATGCTCGACCAGCTCGGCCCCGCAGTCAACGCGGGCAAGGGCCTCTTTCTCTATGGGCCTGCCGGAAACGGGAAGACGGCGATGGCGAAAGCGATCGGCAAGACGCTGGGCGGCACGATTCTCGTCCCTCACGCGATCGAGGTCGATGGTCAGATCGTGGTCGTCTACGATCCCGTCAATCACACCCCGTGCGAGCTCTGGGAGCCTGAAGCCGATCGGCTCATCAGAGAGGAATCGTTCGATCGGCGCTGGGTCGAGGTAGAACGTCCGGTCGTCATGGTCGGCGGCGAGCTGACGCTCGATCTGCTGGACCTGCGCTTCGATCCGCTCTCACGATTTTACGAGGCGCCGCTCCAGATGAAGGCCAACGGCGGCGTGCTGCTCGTCGACGACTTCGGCCGCCAGCGGGTGCCGGCTCGCGATTTGTTGAATCGATGGATCGTGCCGCTCGAAAGCCGGGTGGACTTCCTGACGTTCCACACGGGAAAGAAATTCGAGGTGCCGTTCGACGTCTTCACGATTTTTGCGACGAACCTCGATCCCGAGGCGCTGGCGGACGAAGCGTTCCTTCGGCGGATTCCGTACAAGATTTACGCGTCGGATCCGACGCCGGAGGAATACGAACGGATCTTCCAGCTCGATTGCGCGCGGCGCAGCCTGCCGTTCAAGCCGGCCATCGTCGAGTATCTGATGCGTGAGTACTACGAGCCGCGCGCTTTGAAGCGGCGCGCGTGCCACCCGCGCGATCTGATCGAGCAGGTGATGGCGCTCGCGCGGTTTCAGGGCCGGGAACCGTCTCTGGCGCGCGATCTGGTGGACGCCGCCTGTCAGAGCTATTTCCTGATGGACGCCGGCGACGGTCGCAACGCGCCGGAGCCGTGGATCCTGGTGTCGCCCGGGGGCACCCGCAGCGCGCCGAGCAGGGAATCGGAGCGCCTGATCAGCGAGATCGTCAGCCGCGCGGCGGGTCACACGGGAAGCAAACACAAGGATGCATAGAGCGGTTTTTGATAATGATTCGTAGCGCAGGCCTTAAGCCCTTCGAGGCGACCGGCCTCAAATTCGTTCGGTTGCGCGGATGCGCGGCCTGCGCGCGCAGCGCTTCAGCGCTGCCCGCCGAAAACAGCTCTGGAAGCAGGGGCCGCTGGCGCGACTTCGCGGCACGGGTCGGCACGTGTGGACTCTTCGCCGCGCTCACGTGGCGGATTGCTGCGGACGTCGTCGCCACGGGCCGCCTGACCGGACTCCTCCTGCTCGCCAGTGAGTTTCTGGTCGTCGTCCTGACGCTCGTCCGGAGGCC
>JACQTH010000524.1 GCA_016210935.1 Acidobacteriota bacterium
CACGCGCCTATCCTCCATGCCCGGCCCGACACCATCCGTCGCTTTACCGACGTACCGGTTCTCTCCTGGTATGAGGCAGACACGTTGCGCACGCCGACGCGGCTTCGCTATGGCGTTGTGTTCAGCAACGAAGACGGCGGGACCCCGGCCGATCGGCTGATGGCGACATGGGGACGCGCGACCGACATCGAGTACGTGTACTGGGTTGAAATCGACGAGCATGGTGACATTCGATCGGCTGGCTTTGAGGGGCCGGGGCATCGAATCCGATCGTTCGCCGGGGAGCGCGAGAATCGACACTCGCTCCTCTGGGTCGCGACGCTGAACAACATGATCGAAGACAGCGGGAAGACGGACGCTCGGTTCCGCCCCGCGCCCACCTGGTACGATGTGACCGAAACATCGCGCGAGATCGTGATGGATGCCCAGCCGTGGATCTATCAGGTGATGGCGCAGGAGATCGTTCGAGAGGGAAAGGTGGAGAGCACGGCGACCGCGGGGTCGGGCAGAATCCCGGATCCGCGCTCGTTCGTGTACATCGAGGCGTGCGGCGAGCTGACGAACGCAGCGCTGTCGTTTTCGATCAACGCGCCAGACGGCGGCGGCAGCGCTCGCTGGGTCACTTCAGACGCCGGGCTGGCCGATTTTCGTATCGCCCGCAGCGGCTGCTTCCGCGCCGCGATCGCGCTTCCCGCAGATCTCGATGCGCGGCGGATTACAAGCCTGCGCGCCCGTGCTTTTCCCCGTCCGTCAGAAAAGGGCGCCCCTCCACCGGAGCACTTTCAGGCTCGCCTCACGCGCGTCAACAAAGTGTTCACGCTCACCCCGCAGCACGTGCCTGGACCCAGCCTCCTGTCCTGGCAGGGCGACGTGGTGCTCGACGCCGCGAATCCCATCTGGATCGCGCATCTCCCCCCGCGCTGATTCGGGACGCTACTGCTCGTAATGCAGGCTCTCGAACAGATGGGGGTCTCGAATCGGGACGACCGGCGCTCCTCGCAGGAGATGGACCAACAGTAACCCGACACCTCCGATCGCTCCGGCGGCCAGCCCCAGCTCCGTCAATCCGATACGCGGAGTCTCGAGGTGCGCCGGCCCGATCATCACGTAGAGATCGATCCAGCGTCCGCCGAGCACGACCAGCGAGACCCGAGACAGGAGCGCCCGCGACCGCTTCGCGTCCCGGCGCAGGAAGACGAAAAACGGCGCGACGCCGGTCGCCGCCAGGTTCAGAAAAAACAGCGGGCGCCACCCGCTGGTCGTGCGGCGCACGAAGTACGCGGTCTCTTCCGGAATGTTGGCGTACCAAATGAGCATGTACTGGCTGAACCAGACGTACATCCAGAACGTCGAGCAGGCGAAGAGCAGTTTGCCCAGATCGTGCAGATGATCGTCCGTCAAAAGGCTTTGGAGCGGTCCCCGGCGCTCGAGCCAGAGCGCGGTGACGATCGACGCCGCGACCGCGCTCACCAGCACGCCCGCGAAATTGTAGACGGCGAAAATCGAGCTGTACCAGTCCGGCTCGAGCGACATGATCCAGTCGAAGCTCGCCATCGTATGGGTCATGCCCAGCACTACCAGGAAAGCCGCCGACCATCGAGCATTCGAGCGGCTCCAGCCTTGGTCGCCATCGTGGTCCTGCCGCCGCGAGCCGCGGCGAATCGCCCATCCGAAAAGATTCCACAGCGCCAGGCACGCCATCGCCCGGCCGAGAAACAGCGGCCAATCGAGCCACGCCCGCTTGAACGCCAGCGTCGAGTCGGCGTCGGCCCAGAAGCCGGCGCTCGTCCATTCGTAGAGGTGCGGCCGTCCGATAAAGGCCGCGAAAAGCGCGATCGAGACAAACGGCAATGTCCCGGCCAGCGCTTCCTGCACGCGACGGATCACCACACTCCAGCTCGATCCGGTGACGTGATGGATCGCCACGAGACACAGCGCGCCGAGCGCCACACCGACTGCGTAATAGCTGGCGATCAACCAGCACATCCACATCCGCTGCGGCTCGAGCAGGGCGCCCACGATCGCCGCAAGGGCACCGACGACGATCAAGCCATAGATGATCGCACGAGAAGAGCGCGACAGCTCCAGCTGGGGAGGAGGGGCGATGATCATGGAGCCGCCTGCCCTGGGCCCGGTCGAACGACCTGGAGCGCGCGCACGTGCGCGATCGCCTTCCACCGGTCGTCGCGAGACACCTGCGATGCATGCGCGGGCATGATGCCCCGACCGTACGTGATGATGTGAAAGATCTCGCCGTCTTTCATCTGACGCGCCTGCGGTCGCAGCAGGCTGGGCGGCCTCGGGTATCCGCGAGCGACGACCGGCCCTTCGCCCTTTCCATCACCCGCGTGACATGGCACACAAAAGTCGCGATACACGGAGGCGCCACGCGCCAGCGCGGCACGATCGCCCGGCGAATACGGATTGATCAACTCCTCGCCCGCGCGCCGCGCCTCAGGCCTCGACGGAGAGTAGTGAAGCGGCACGACTCCGCGCGGAATCGTGCCGGGCACCGGGGATTGCAAGGTGGCGCCATCGCCGAAGCTGGCGTTCCGCTCGAACGCGTTGCTCCGCACGCTGCGCGCCATATTCGGGGCAAACTCCAGGGCCGGGACGGACGCCGGCACACGAACGCGCCAGTTCAGCACGATAGACGCGAGAAGCATCACGCCAAGAGCGATGTTGACGCGGCGTCTCATCGGCCTGGCTCCATCGAGATCTGCTCGTCGATCAGGACAGGGCGGAATCGCGAAAGCATCTCCTCGACGACTTCCCGATCGATCGAGTCGTCTTTGGGCGCGGGCGCGAGCACGAGCGCGAACGAGTCGTCTGTGACCCGCGGGTCGGGGAGCGAGGCGTCACGCCCCGGCCGCAGCCCCGCGACGACAAAGAACGTCAGCACCGTACCGATCCCGGCGAACAGCACCATCACCTCGAAGGTGACGGGTACGAATGCGGGCAGCGAATTCCACGGCTTGCCACCGACATTCAGGGGCCAGTTCACGGCCGTTGTCCAATATTCGAAGAGCAGCTTCACGGCCGCTCCGACGAGACCGAACAGAAAACAGATCCAGGGCAGGCGCGACGGTCGCAGCCCCATCGCCCGGTCGAGACCATGAACCAGGTATGGTGCGTGCACATCGACGATCGAAAGCCCGGCGCGCCGCGCCGCGGCGACGGCGCCACGGATGTCCTCCTCGTGGTCGAAGACCGCGACAATCAGGCGTTGACCCATCTCAGGAACCTGCCTCGGAGACCAGCCTGGAGACCGGCACGGGCCCGGGCTTGCGAAGCGGCGGCGGCGCGAGCACCCCCTTGATTTCTGCAATCGCAATCACCGGGACGAACCGGCAGAACAGCAGAAAACAGGTGAAGAACAACCCGAAGCTCCCGGCGAGCGTGGCGATCTCGACCGGCGTCGGCCGGTAGCCCGCCCAGCTCGATGGCAGAAAGTCGCGCTCGAGCGACCCCGCAATAATGATGAAGCGCTCGAACCACATCCCGACGTTGATCAGGACGGACACGAGGAAGACCACCGCGACCGTGCGCCGCACGCGGCGGAACCAGAGCAGCTGCGGCAGCAGGACGTTGCATCCGACCATCACACCGTAGCCCCAGCCCAGCGGTCCGAAAGCCCGGTTTGCGACAGCGTATTGCTCGTACTGGTTCCCCGAGTACAGACCAATGAAGACTTCCGTGAGGTAGGCGAGGCCGACCATTCCGCTCGTCGCGATGACCAGCTTGCACATCGCCTCGATGTGCCCCAGCCCGATGTAGTCCTGCAGCTTCATCGTGGCCCGCGCGATCAACATGAGGGTGAGGACCATCGCGAGCCCTGAGAAGACGGCACCGGCTACGAAATACGGCGGGAAGATCGTCGTGTGCCAGCCCGGCACGATCGAGGTCGCAAAGTCCCAACTCACGATGCTGTGCACGGAGATGACCAGTGGCGTGGCCAGGCCCGCCAGCAGCAGGTAGACGACCTCGTACCGCTGCCAGGTGCGGCAGGAGCCGTTCCACCCGAGACTGAGCCACGCCAGGAGTCGCGATCGCGCTCCCCGTCGCGTGCGGTCGCGAATGGTCGCGAGGTCAGGCAGCAGACCGAGGTACCAGAAGATCGCGGAGATCGTGAAATAGGTTCCCACCGCGAACAGATCCCAGACGAGCGGCGATCGGAAATTGATCCAAAGGGGTCCGCGGGTGTTCGGGTACGGCGCCATCCAGAACGCGAGCCACGGCCGACCCATGTGAATGACCGGAAAGACGGCGGCACAGATGACGGCAAACAGCGTCATCGCCTCGGCCGCGCGGCTCACCGACGTGCGCCACCGCTGCCGCAACAAATAGAGAATCGCCGAGATGAGCGTGCCCGCGTGGCCGATGCCAATCCAGAAGACGAAGTTCGTGATGTCGAACGCCCATCCAACCGTGTTGTTCAGCCCCCACGTGCCGACGCCGACCATGATTTGATAGACGACGGCCGCAATCCCAACCAGCAGCGCAGAGAACGAAAGGCCGAAGCCGGTCCACCAGAGCGCCGTCGGCTTCCGGTCGAGCGCGCCCACCACTTCCCGCGTCACGTCCGCGGCGGTCTTGTTGCCGGCAACGAGGTTATGCATCGTGCTTGGCCGGCCGGTGTCGGACCAGCTTCAGATAATGAACGGCCGGACGGGTGTTGAGCGTGTCGAGCACGCGGAACATCCGTTCTCCTGCCGACGTGCGTGCCACCCGGCTGTTCGGATCGTTCAAATCGCCAAAGACGATCGCTTGGGCCGGACACACCTGCTGACACGCCGTC
>JACQTH010000531.1 GCA_016210935.1 Acidobacteriota bacterium
ACATCGAGATCGCCGCAGGTCTCGCACCCCCGGCGCAGGCTCCCAACCGGGATGAACTCCGTGGTCGGCTGGATTTGCTCGAGGTACGCGACCAGCGTGGCGGCGCGCCTGGCGACGTGAGCCATCAGGAATCGGCCGGCGCGCGTCCTTCGCTCTTCGAGCGCCTTGAGAATCAATGCCTCCTTGCGCGCACCCATGCCGCGCAGGTCGCGAAGGCGCCCGCTCCGGGCTGCCTGTTCGAGATCCTCGAGCGTTCTGATCCCCAGCTGCGAGTAGAGCGTCGCCACCGTCTTCGCGCCGACGCCCTGCAGGCGGAGGAGGTCGACGAGCGAGGACGGGAATTCCCGAAGGAGCTCCTGGTGGTAGCTGAGCTGCCCGGTCGTGACCAGCTCACGGATCTTTTTGGCGAGGTCCTTGCCGATGCCGGGAATCTCGAGGAGCCGTCCCTCTTCGAGCGTGGCGACCCGTTCCGAGGAGCCCGCAATCGCCTCGGCCGCGTTGCGGTACGCGCGAATCCGAAACGGGTTTTCGCCTTTGATGTCGAGCAGGTCGCCGATATCGGCGAACACGCGCGCGATCGAGGCGTTATCCAAGGAGCAGGCCGTCGCGGTCGATCTGAAAATCGAGCACTCGTGCGCCGCCCTCCGCGAGCGCCCGGCGGACCTGCGGCACCAGTTCCGGGTCGGCGAAACAGAACAGGCATCCGCCGCCGCCGGCGCCGCACACTTTCGCGGCCCGTGCGCCGGCCGCCCGCGCCGACGCGATGAGGCTCTCGATCGCCGGCGTGGTGACCCCAGGCGCCAGCCGTTTGCGGGTCTCCCACTCACGCGCGATCTGCCGGCCGACCTCGGACCAGTCGCGTGCGTCCAGGGCCTGGCGCAGCGTCCTGGCCGTATCGCGGATCTGTTCGAAGCAGCCGAAGACCTGCGCATCGCCATCGATGTGGCGTTTCGTGATCTCCCAGTTGTTCGTCCCCGAGTTTCGCGGTTCGCCGGTGTAGGCGAGCACGATCCGCCGCTCGAGATCCTCGAGGGGGACGTCGAGGGCGACGCGCCGCACGCCGCTTGCACACAGCTCGACCGCCGACACGCCCCCATAGAGCGCCGGCCGGTAATCCTGGGCGCCGGTGGGCACATTGATCGCGCGCGCCTCGATATTCATCGCGATCTCCAGGAGCTTTTCGGGCTCGTGGTGGCGATTCGTCCACCGCGCGAGCGCGGCGCAGACTGCGACGTTGAGGGCGGAAGATCCCGCAATCCCGGCGCCGGCGGGCGCTTCGCAGCGGGTCGTGAGCGTCAGATGACGTGCGCGGAAATGCCGAAGCAGGTTGCCGAGAAGCGCGAGCGGACCACTTGTCGGCAGGTCGGACCAGTCGCTCACGTCGATCGCATGGCCGGTGTCGAGTGAGCGAATTCCAACGCATCCGTCCGATCGGCTGGCGATCTGCGCATGGGCGCGCAGGCTGATGGCGACGTTCAACGTCTGGGCGCCTTCGTGGAACAGATAGAGCGGCCAGATATCGATGGTGCCGCCGGCCAGATCGATGCGCGTCGGCGCTGACGATTCGAGTGTCACGCGGACATTATAATGAACGGGATCTCCGTGCCTCGTCACCTGCACCGTCTGGTCGGCCAGCTCGCGATGGTTGGTTTCGACGGCACGACCGTCTCGACGGAACTGAAGGCGCTGGCGCGCGAGTTCGACATCGGTGGCGTCGTCCTGTTCGCGCGCAACGTGGAAGCGCCGGAACAGGTCGCCGAGCTGGTGCACGACGTGCAGCGGCTAGCGCGAGACACGCCGCTCTGGGTCGCCATCGATCAAGAAGGCGGACGGGTCGCGCGGTTGCGCCGCCCCTTTACCGAGTGGCCGCCGATGCAGGCGCTCGGACTCTCCGGCGACGATCACCTGGCCGAAGAGTTCGCGTGCGCCCTCGCGCTGGAGCTGAGGACCGTCGGCATCTCACTCGACTTCACACCGGTCCTCGACATCCCTACCAACCCGAACAATCCGGTGATCGGCGATCGCGCGATCGCGGACCGTCCGGAAGAGGTGGCGCGGCTTGGCGCCGTCGTGATCAGGACGCTGCAACGCTACGGCGTCGCGGCCTGTGGCAAGCATTTTCCCGGCCACGGCGACACCAGCGTCGACTCGCATCTCGATCTGCCCGTCGTCGAGCACCCGCCCGACAGGCTTCGAGCGGTCGAGCTCGTGCCGTTTCGCGCGGCCATCGCCGAACAAGTCGCGTCGATCATGGTGGCCCACATCCTGGTGCCGTCGCTGGACGCGGAGCGGCCCGCGAGCCTGTCACGATCCGTTGTCCGTGACCTCCTTCGAACAGAGCTGGCGTTCGAGGGTCTCATCCTGACCGATGATCTGGGCATGCGCGCGATCGCCGATCGTTATACATTGGAGCGATCGGCGGTCGCGGCCATCGGCGCGGGATCGGACGCGGTGCTGCTGTGCGACACGAATCACGAGCGCCATGCCGCGGCGCTGGAGGCGATCGTGCGCGGGGTCGAATCAGGCGAGCTGGCGATCGGCGACGTGGATGACGCGATCGGCCGGCAGCAGTCGATGAAGGCCCGCTTCGGGCCGGACCCTCATCGGCCCGCGCCCGCCACGAGCGGATCGACGAGTGCGGCGGTCGCCGAGGTGCTGGCCTCGCCTGTTCCGCTGTCGCGCGACTGGCGGCCTCCTTCACCGCGAACGCTGCGTGCCGTCATCGGATCGGACGAGCATCAGACGGTGGCGTCACGCCTCGCGGAGTTCGCGTGCTGAAACCCCGCGCCCTCAAATCCGGAGATCGGATTGCGGTCGTGGCGCCGGCGAGCCCGTTCGATCGTGACGAATTCGAGCGCGGCCTGACCGAGCTCCGCTCGATTGGATTCGAGCCCGTGTTCGCCCCGTCCGTCTTCGAGCGTCAGGGGTACGTGGCCGGATCCGCCGACGTGAGGGCGTGCGCGATGGTAGCCGCGTGGGACGACCCGTCCATCGCGGCGCTCGTGGGGGTGCGCGGCGGTTACGGCAGCATGCAGCTTCTCCCACACCTGGACTGCGTTCGGCTGAGGGCCCGGCCGAAAGCCTTCATCGGCTACAGCGACCTCACATCCCTTCATCTGTTTTTCGGGACCCACTGCGGGATCGTGTCCTTTCACGGCCCGATGTTGGAGCGAAAGCTCGCGGCCGGTTCCGAGGGGTACGATCGCCATTCCTTTGTGCGCGCCCTGACCGTGGCTGAGCCTCTTGGCGAGCTGCGAGGTCCGCACCTGCAGGCGCTCAGGAGAGGCACGGCGAGGGGGTCTCTGTTTGGGGGGACATTGACCCAGATCATCGGCTCGCTCGCGACGCCGTTTGCCTTCAATCCGCCCGCTGGCTATGTCCTCTTCCTGGACGAAGTGGGAGAGCGTCCGTACAGGATCGATCGGATGCTCACGCAGCTGCGGTTCAGCGGCCTGATCGACCGCGCAACCGCCCTCGTGTTCGGAGAGTGCCCCGATTGTGACGAGCCGGGCGGGGCCTACAGCGCGCAAGACGCCGTCACGGCCGCCTTGGCGGACTACCCGGGTCCGATCCTGTTCGGCGTGCCGTCGGGTCACACGATTTCGCCGGCCGTGACGCTGCCGTTTGGCGTGCGCGCCCTTGTCGAAACGGCGCCGGCGCCTCGGTTGATCATCGAAGAAGCTGCCGTGATCTGAGCGCGATGTCGACAGTCCACTTCATCGGCATCTGCGGCACGGCCATGGCGACGCTCGCCGCCCTCCTCAGACACAAAGGCTTCGACGTCCAGGGATCCGATCAGAATATCTATCCCCCGATGAGCGATTTTCTCGCTCGAGAGGGCATCCGCACGATCATCGGCTATCGACCTGAGAACATCACAGCCGGCATCGATCTCGTCGTTGTGGGCAACGCGATCTCGCGCGGGAACCCGGAGCTCGAAGAAGTTCTGGATCGCAAGATCCGGTATCTGTCCCTGCCTGAAACGCTGCGCGAACAGTTTCTCTGGGGCGCGCGGTCGATTGTGATCGCGGGGACGCACGGCAAGACGACGACCACGTCGGTGGTCGGCTGGTTGCTGACACACGCGGGACTGGATCCGACGGTATTCGTTGGTGGTATCGCCGCGAACTTCGGTGAGGGGGGCTCCAGCTATCGGGTGGGCGCGGGACGCGATTTCGTGATCGAGGGCGATGAGTACGACAGCGCCTACTTCGACAAGACGGCGAAGTTCCTCAAGTACGTCCCCGACATCGTCATCGTCGCGAACGTCGAGTTCGACCACGCGGACATCTATCCCGATCTGGACGCCATCCGGTTGGCGTTCCGGCGTCTGGTCAACCTGATCCCGCGGCAGGGCCTGCTGGTCCTTGGCGCGGACCATGCAGAAGCCCTGGCGCTGAAGGACGCGGCGCGATGCCGTGTCGAAACCGCGGGCTTGTCGACAGACGCGACGTGGCAGGCCGTTGACGTCCGGACCGAGGCAGACGGCATGGCGTTCGAGGTGAGAAGGGAAAGACATACCTTTGGGTGCTTCGCGATCCCGATGATGGGTGTGCACAACGTCCGAAATGTCCTGGCCGCCATTGCGGTGGGCGCGGCCCGGGGCGTGGGTGCCGAGACCCTGGCGCGGGGGATGCGAGCGTTTCGAGGGGTGAAGCGGCGCCTCGAGATCGTCGGGCGTGCCGCGGGCGTCACGGTGTATGACGATTTCGCGCATCATCCAACGGCGGTGGCCGAGACGCTGGCCGCCTTGCGGGCCGGCCATCCCGAGGCGCGGATCTGGGCGGTGTTCGAACCACGCTCTGCCTCATCGTGCCGGCGGGTGTTCCAGTCAGCCTTCGCCGAGGCATTCGGCGCAGCAGACCGAGTCGTCATCGCGGCCGTGTTTCGATCCAACGTGCCGGAATCGGAGCGGCTGTCGGCCGAAGCGCTTGTCGCCGATCTCCGTCGCCGGCGAATCCCTGCCCGGTATATCGCGGAGGTCGATGACATCGTCTCGACCATCGTTCGCGGGCGTCAGCCGGGGGATCTGATCGTGTTCATGTCGAATGGTGGCTTCGGCGGAATCCATGGCAAGACGCTCGCCGCGCTTGCGCAGGCGTCCAGAAACGAGCCGCCGGCATGAGCCAGGAGCAGCCTTCCAGTCATTCGCGCGACAAGGCTTCCACTCGGTCAGGCGAGCCAGGGTCCACTCAGTCGTGGGAAGGGTCCACTCACTCGTGGGACCGCGCTGTAGCCGGGTTTCCTGCGCAACTGCGCGAGGCGTTTGGGGAAGGGCGAGTTCACGAGCGCGCCCCGCTGGCGCCGTTCACGACGTTCAAGGTGGGCGGACCCGCCGAGTGGCTGCTCGACGTGACGAGCGCGGAGGAGCTGGAGCGCGCGTGCAAGCTGGCACGTCTCGCGCGCGTGCCCGTGACGGTTCTGGGCGGTGGTTCGAACGTGCTGATATCCGATCAGGGGATTCCGGGTCTGGTTATCCGTGTCCGCGGCGGTCGCATCGACGAGTTGGCCCGCGTCGCGGATCGGGGCACCGCGCTCGTCCGAGCGGATGCAGGCGTGACGATCAATGCGCTGGTGCGCTGGACGATCAACCGCGGACTGGCCGGACTCGAGGCGTGGGCCGGGACACCGGGAAGTATTGGCGGCGGCGTCTTCGGGAACGCACATTTCGGCGGGCGACTCCTGAGCGAGCTTGTCGATCACGTGCGTCTGGTGGCGCCTGGCGGAGAGGTGCGCGATGTCCGGGCGCGCGACATGGAGTTTGCGTACGATCGCAGCAGACTTCAGCACACTGGAGAAGTGCTGCTCTGGGCCGTCCTGGGATTGATACCGGGCAGCGATCCCGCCGCGCTTCGGGCGGTGGCGCGCCAGTCGCTGGCCTACCGCAAGCAGACGCAGCCGCTCGAGACGCCGAGCGCGGGATGCATTTTCCGGAACCCGGATCCGGCCATCGATCCCCTTCCCGCTGACGTGCCCGCCTCAGCAGGCGCTCTGGTGGATCGCGCGGGCCTGAAGGGGCGGTCGATTGGCGGCGCGACGGTCTCCGCCGCGCACGGCAATTTCATCGTCAACCATGGTGGCGCCACGGCGCATGACATTCGCGCCCTCGTGAAGACGTGCCAGCAGGCCGTTCGCGATCGGTTCGGCGTGTGGCTGCGGGAGGAGATCGTCTATCTCGGCTCGTTCGAGGACTGATTCGTCATGGCGATGCTCACGATCGAAGGCGGCCGGCGATTATCGGGGACCGTCGAGGTCGACGGGAACAAGAATGCGGCCCTGCCGCTCCTGGCCGCCTGCCTGCTGACCGACGAAGAATGCGTGCTGCACAACATGCCGCGCATCGGGGACGTCGAAGTCATGGCGCGGCTTCTCGAGGATCTCGGCGCGGGCGTGGAAGGCGTCGGGACGCGGACGGTGAAGGTCCGGTGCGGGGACGTTCGGAAGGACGATCCCGATCGCGCCCTTGTCGGCCGGCTGCGCGGATCTGTCCTTCTCCTGGGTCCTTTGCTGGCACGCCGGGGACGGGCGTCGCTGGCGCCGCCCGGCGGCGACTTCCCGGCGCGCCGCAC
>JACQTH010000526.1 GCA_016210935.1 Acidobacteriota bacterium
ACCCTTACTGCTGGGTTGTCGGCTTGAAACCGCTTCGTATCTACAGGAAGCAGCCTGCATGCCAGATAGGCGTGCGCCGCGCATGCCTGGTCCGCTCCACGCCTGGCTGTCTTGATCCGGCCCACGTAGTTGAGATCAAAAAACGGCTCCCGCGGCGCGAGCTTTGCTCACACAAACCCCATGCGCGTGTTCGGGCTCATGGTCGCGCTCGCGCTAACGGCCGGGATCGGTCTGGCGGAGGCGCAGCAGACGCGGGCGGAAGAATTGGAACGCCAGCGCGCCGAGCGTGCACGTGCCGCCCGTCCGTTCGAGCCGTCCAGGCTGGAGAAGTGGGCGCGCTGGGCCGAGGACACCCTGCTCATAGGCGCAGCGTCGGATCTGGTGCCGGCGTCCGGCAGGTTCTCGCCGACCTTCGGAAGCGTGCGCCCCGGCTCCGGACCGGCCGCCGGCCTTGCCTACACGGCTCCGCTCTTTGGCCGTACGACGGTCGGCCGCGTCTCAGCGGCCGCGTCGCTCAAAGGGTACCGGCGACTCGACGGCAGGCTCGCCGTTCCCCGCGTTGCGGGCCAGCCAATCACGCTTTCATCCAACGTCCGTTACGGGTTCTACCCGCAGGAGAAGTTCTTCGGGATCGGCAACGACTCGGACGCGCGTGATGAGACCAGCTTTCTCCTCGGCGAGATCGACTCGACGCTCGACGTGACCGTGGCGCCGCGCGAGTGGCTCCGGGGCGGCGCGCGCGTCGGGTACCTGCGGCACGCGCTGGGGACGGGGCACGCCTCCAACGTCCCGACTATTCAGGCACGATTCGCGGAAGCGGCGGCGCCCGGCCTCGCCGACGCGGGGCAGTTCATCCGCGGCGAGCTGTTCATGGACGTCGACACCAGGGATCGTCGCGGCAATCCGCGCCGAGGCCAGCGCTATGCCGCGACCCTGGCGCGCATTCGGATCGTGGTACAGGGAGATTCGACTTCAGCCGCCTCGATGTCGAGGCTTCCTACTACTTTCCCTTCTTCCTCGACACGCGGGTGATCGCGGTGCGCGCCATCCTGAATACGACGTCCGCTGGGCCCGGTGGCGATGTCCCGTTCTTCCTGCTGCCGACGCTCGGCGGGAGCAAATCGCTCCGCAGCTTCACGAACTCCCGCTTCCGCGATCGAACCGCCGCGGCTGTGAACCTCGAGTATCGCTGGGAGGCCGTACGGTTTCTGGAAATGGCGCTGTTCACCGACGCAGGTTCGGTGGCGCCCCGGCTTGCGGACCTCGCTCGCGCGCGCCTGCACCGCTCCTACGGGATCGGCGCGCGTTTCAAGCACAGGGGCGACCGCGTCGTCTTCCGGGTGGAAGTCGCCGGCGGTGGTGGGGAGGGCGCCCGGTTGCTCGTCGGGTTCAAACCGCCGTTCTGAGAGGAGACTCGAGCATGGCGCACCGATCGATTGGTGGCACGTGCACGCGACGTGCGCTCGCGGTCGTCGCGACGGTTGTGGGTCTCGAGACCTTCGTCACAAGGGGGGTCGCCTCGAACCGGAACGTCCCGCGCTTCTATCCAGACGACCCCCTGCAGAGCGACTGCGAGACGCAGGACGCGTCTAACGTCCGGCCTTGGGAGAGGAGCAAGGCGTACGACCGCCTGCTGACCGTGACCGCGTTCGGCAACCCGGGTGATCGCCGCGACCGGCGCGCGATGAACATCAACACGCTGGACGAGGTGCCGGACTCGAGCTGGTTCACCAACCGCATCGGCCGCGTCCCGATGACGGAGTCGGAGATCGCCCGAGGTCCGAACCGGGAGCCAGAGCCGCTTGCCGGTCCCTGGACCGTCGCCGGCCTGAAGCTGGAGGGCGCAACGCCGGGCCTTCGGCTCGAGGATCGCTCGGGCCAGTTGTACTTCATCAAGTTCAATACGCCCGACGTGCCGGCCATGGGCACCGCTGCCGAGATCGTCACCACGAAGATCTTCCACGCGCTCGGCTACAACGTGCCCGAGAACTACCTCGTCCGCATCCGGCCGGACGAGGTGCGCATCGCCCCCGAAGGCGCGAGCCGCGACGGAGGCGACAAGTCGTCAATCGTGCGGGGGGACCTCGACAGGCTGTTCGCGCAGCTCACGCCTGAACGCGACGGCTCGTACCGGGCGGTCGCCAGCAAGGCGATCCCGGGCAAGCCGCTCGGCCCCTTTCTCTATGCCGGCACGCGGCCTGACGATCCGAACGACCTCTTCCCGCACGAGCACCGGCGCGAGCTACGCGGCCTCCGGGTCTTTGCGGCCTGGGTGAACCACACCGACGCACGCGGGCCGAACAGTCTCGACGTGCTGATCGATGCCGGCGGGCGGCGGATCGTGCGGCACTATCTCCTCGATTTCGGCTCGACGCTCGGCGCCTCGGCCACGGGCGCAAAGGACGCGCAACACGGCTACGAGTACACGCTGGAAGGGCGCCCGGTGCTGCGATCGATCCGGATGTTGGGGTTGAACGTCCCGCACTGGGCGCGGATCGACTATCCGGGCCTGCCGGCAGCGGGCCGGTTCGAGGCCGGCGCCTTCGAGGCGGAAGAGTGGAAACCGACGTTCCGCAATCCGGCATTCGTGAACGCGCGGCCGGACGACACCTTCTGGGCCGCACGCCGAGTGGCCGCGTTCAGCATGGAGGCGATTGCCGCGATTGTTCGGGAGGCGAAGTTCCAGGACCGGCGGACGGAGGACTACGTCATGGGCGTGCTCGTCGAGCGGCGAAGGAAGATCCTGCGCGCATGGCTGACGCCGATCAATCCGCTGATCGATTTCGCGATCGATCGATCGGGAGTGCTGCGATTCCGGAACGCGGCGGTCGATGCCGGCGTGGCGGGACCGCCCTCCCGCTATGAGGTCGAGTGGTTTACGTTTGACAATGCGAACGGGCGCACCGCCCCCATGCGGGCGACCACGAGCGGCGGCAGACCTCGGCTCGAGATTCCCGCGGCGGTCCGGTCGTCGCGCGCGCCGTTCATCATGGC
>JACQTH010000527.1 GCA_016210935.1 Acidobacteriota bacterium
AGGCCTGGGCGCGCCTGTCCCCGGATCCCGAGCTTCACGCGGATCTCATCTCGCGGGCGTCCGAGACGCAGCAGCGCGTGGAGACGCGTCTGACGGCGGCGCGCGAGGCGCGCGCGAGGGAAGAGCGCGCGAATCTCGCACGGCTTCAGCAGTTGTGCGCGCGGCTCGAGGCGGCGGCCACGGCCGAAGGGTTGATACTACGCCAGGCGGATCGACTGGCGCGCGACGCGCGGGCGGCGATCGAGCAGCCCGGTCCGTTCGCGTCAAAGCGCGATCGCGAGGCGGCCGTGGACCGGTTGAAACAGGCGTACGCGCGGCTGGCGCCGCGCTTGAAAGAGTTGCGCGAGGCCGACGAGTGGCAGCGGTGGGCGAACGCCGGCGTCCAGGAGGAATTGTGCCGCCGCACCGAAGCGTTGCTCGAAATGACGGATGTGGAAGCCGCGTGGCGTCAGTCGCGCGAGTTGTTCGCGGAGTGGAAGAAGGTCGCGGCGGCGCCGCGCGATCGCGGTCAGGCCCTGTGGATGCGGTTCAAGGCCGCCGAGGATCGGATTCGTGACCGATGCGACGCGTACTTCGCCCAACAGGCGCAGGAACGCGCCGGCCACGCCGCCCGCAAGCTGGCGCTGGTCGAGCGGGCCGAGTCGCTGGCGGACTCGACCGACTGGATCAGGACTGCGGATGAAATCAAGCGGCTCCAGGCTGAATGGAAGACCATCGGCCCGGTGCCCCGCGGACAGGAAAAGGCGATTTGGGATCGGTTCCGTACGGCCTGCGATCGGTTCTTCACCCGCCGGCACGACGATCTCGTGCACCGGAAGCACGAGTGGGCCGCCAACCTGGCCAGGAAGGAAGCGCTCTGCGCGCAGGCGGAAGCCTTGCTGGACTCGACCGACTGGGACCGGGCCGCGGCAGACGTCAAGCGCCTGCAGGCCGAGTGGAAAACGATCGGACCGGTCCGGAAGAGCAAGTCGGAGGCGATTTGGCAACGCTTCCGGGCCGCCATCGATCGGTTCTACGAGCGCTACCACCAGCGACACCGGATCGAGCAGGCGGGGAAGGTCGCGGATCGCGAAGGGATCTGCGCCGAGATCGAGGAACTGGGCCGCGCCGTTCAGGCGGCGGCGATGCCGCGCGCCGATCTGCTGGCGAAGCTGCGCGGGGTCCGCGGCCGATGGGCGCAGGCGCCGGTCATCTCGGGCGCCGAGGGTGCGCGGCTCGAGGATCGCTACGCCTCCGCGTTCGACAGCGTCCTGGCCCTGGGACACGCGCTGCTGAAGGGCACCGAGTTCGACGCGGAAGAGAATCAGCGGAAGATGGAACGGTTGTGCAAGACCGTGGAAGGGCTGGCCGAGGCGTCGGCGACGCCGGGCGCCGGCGCGTCTCCGGTCAGCATCCTCGCCGCGCAGCTGCGCGAGGCGCTCGCCGCCAACACGATTGGCGGCCGCGTCAGCGACGAGAGCCGCTGGCGCGCCTCGCTCGAGGAAGTGCGGCGGGCTCAGGCCGCCTGGCGCCGGCTTGGGCCGGTGCCGCGCCCGGTCGAGCGCCAGCTGTCGAACCGGTTCCGCCGCGCGTGCAACAAGTTTTTCGACGAGTTCCGGCGCAAACAGGCGACCGCGTAAGCCGGGCTTGCGCGAACTGAGGGCATTCGTACAGACTTCGCGCAAGCGCGGCTATGGAACACCGCATCCGCCATTACGATCTCGAGCAGGGCGCGCTCGAAATCCAGTACATCGAAGAATTCTTTGGCGAATTCCCGCGCAAGAAGACGGCGTCCGACATCCGCGGGCGGCTGGCGGGGCGGCGCCACTGCATCCTGATGGCGGAAGCGCCGCTCCCGGAGGATCCGTCGGTCGTGGTGCCGGTCTCGTTCAAGGTCGGTCACGAACTGCACGCCCACGAATTGGAGCCCAAGCTGTCGGACCTGGTCGCTCGCCTGCAGGGCGCCATCCGGTTCGACGGCCGGCGGGTTCTCTACAGCTGGATCGGCGGCACGCGGCGTGATTGGCGCGGCCAGGGTCATTTCCGCGCCCTGACGGAGGAGCAGGAAGCCTGGGCGTTGTCCCAGGGCTTCGACGAGATCGTCGTCAAGACCAAGAACAGATTCTTCGAGATGCGCGCGACGCTCGATCACCTGCAGTTCGAGGTGATCAAGTACGAGCGCCACCATGCCGACAATCATGAATCGAAGGTGTACCTGAGCAAGCGCCTGGGCCGCGACACGCTCCGCCGTCACCGCAGCCGCCGCACGGTCGTCCGGGCGCCCGCATGAGCGATAGAGTGCCTGGGGTGCCCAAAGTGCCTGGAGTGCCGAAAGTGCGACGAGAAAGCCCTCACACTTTGCGCCTTCGCACCCTAGCCACCCTAGGCACTCCAGGCACCCTAGGCACCCTAGGCACTCTAGAGGCACTATCCTCATCTGATGCTCACTTCCGCTACCGTTGAGAAGATCCAATTCGCCTCGCGCGACGAGATCCCCGAGCCGTATCGCTGGGATCTGACGGCGATTTTTCCGGACTGGGACCGGTGGAAGGCCGCGTACGGCGATCTCGAGTCGCGCGTCGACGCCTTCGCAAAACTTCAGGGGACGCTGGCGCAGGGCCCGGAGGCGCTGCTCGCCGCGTTCCGTGCGACGGACGCGATGGGGCAGATGGCGTACAAGATCTGGTACTTCGCTTCCCTTCGCTACGACGAGGACCAGCGCGACAACTCGATCAGCGCCAGGCGGCAGGAAGTCCAGATTCTGCTGGCGAAATGGCAGCAGGCGACCTCCTGGTTCAATCCGGAGCTGCTGAAGATTCCTCTCGAGACCGTCCGCGACTGGATGCAGGCGAGTCTCGATCTGCAGCTGTATCGGTTCGCGATCGAGGACCTGTATCGCCAGCAGGAGCATGTGCTCGACGAAAAAGGCGAGCGGCTGCTGTCGTTGAACAACCGGTTCGAGTCGACGCCGTACGATTCGTATGCCGCGCTGTCGACCGCTGACGCCTCTTTCCCGAGCCTCGTGCTGACCACCGGCGAGGAGGTGACGCTCACGTACGGCCAGTATCGGGCGATTCTCTCGACGCGCCGGAACCAGGCCGATCGAGCCGAAGCATTTCGCCGGTACCACGAGATGTATCACGCGTCGTTGAATACGTATGCCTCGCTGTACAACGGCGTCCTGCAGCGGGACTGGTTCCGCGCGCGGGCGCGCGGCTACGGGACCACGCTCGAAGCCGCGCTCCATGGGAACAACATTCCGGTGTCCGTCGTGGAGACGTTGATCGCGCGGACAAAGGCCGGTGTCGCGCCGCTCCAGCGGTACGAGCGTCTCCGACAACGCGTGCTCGGGCTCGACACCTACCACGTGTACGACCGTGTCGTCCCGCTGGTCGAGCTGGAGGAGCGCTATCCCTACGACGAGGTGCTCGAGTGGATTGTCGAGTCGACCGCTCCACTGGGTGATGAGTATCAACGCCGCATGAAGCGCGCCGTGACCGGCCGGTGGATCGACGTCTACGAGAGCACAGGCAAGCGCAGCGGCGCGTATTCGGCGCCCGTGTACGGGGTCCATCCGTACATGCTGCTCAACTACAACAACACGCTGGACGCCGTCTTCACGCTGGCGCACGAGCTGGGGCACTCGATGCACACGATGCTGTCGCACGAGCACCAGCCGTTCGTCTATGCCGATTACACGATCTTCGTGGCTGAAGTGCCGTCGACGCTCAGCGAAGCGCTGTTTCTTGATCGCATGCTGGCGCGGACCGATTCCGCCAGGCGGCGGATCGTGCTGCTTCAGCACGCCATCGACGGGATCGCGTCGACCTTTTTCACGCAGGTGATGTTCGCCGACTACGAGCTGCAGGCGCACCGGCTCGTGGAGCAGGGGCGGCCCATCACCGCGGACGTCCTGAGCGAGCTGTACCGGACGCTGCTGCACGAGTATCACGGCGACGTGATGGACTACGACGAACTGGCGCGCGTCACGTGGGCGCGCATCCCGCATTTTTTCAACAGCCCGTACTACGTGTATCAGTACGCCACCTGCTTCGCGTCGACCGCACAGCTCGTCAGGCAGATCAGGGAAGGGAGCGCGGCAGCGCGGGCCGAAGCGACGGACCGGTATCTGAACCTGCTCCAGGCGGGCGGCAGCGACTATCCGATGGAGCTGTTGAAACGGGCGGGCGTGGATCTGAGTGAGCCTGGTCCGGTCGACGCGGTGGTCCAGCAGTTCGATGGTCTGGTGACGCGGCTGGAAGCCGAGCTCGGCGCCCTAGCGAAGCGGAGCTAGTCGGTGTGAGGCGGAGCTTCGCTTGCCTTCTCGTGTACGATGACATCACCTTGCCGATGCGCACGACCCCTGCACTGAGCGAACTCGTCGAATGTCTCGACGCGGCGGTACAGCTGCACGACCCCGGGACCATCACGGCCCGCGTGAAGGCGGATCTCACACGCCTCATTCGCGCGAGGCGTCTCGATCTGCCCGAGACGTTTCGCCGGACGAGGTCCGAAGGGTATGCGCGGCGCCTGCTGTATCGAAGCGAGGCGTTCGGCTACACGGCGGTCGTCATGACCTGGGCCGCCGGACAGCGGACGCCGCTGCACGATCACGCCGGCATCTGGTGTGTCGAAGGAGTGGTCGAGGGCACGATGGAAGTCACCCGGTTCGACCTGGCCGGCGAACACGACGGCCGATTTCGCTTCGCCGAGAAAGGCTGCGTCACCGCGTCGGTCGGATCGGCGGGGTGTCTGATTCCGCCCTTCGAGTATCACGTCCTCGCCAATGCGTTGCCGCAGGCGACCTCCATCACTTTGCACGTCTATGGCGGCGAGATGGATCACTGCCATATCTTCGAGCCGGGCGCGGACGGCACCTACCAGCGGGTCGAGCGCCGGCTTTGCTATCACGACTGATTCGCCGAACAGCGATTCTGGGTGTTCGTAGGCCGTCCTACATCGTCAGGATGGCGGCAAATGTCGTCACGCCGCGGAAGAAATGTCCGAGCCGCAGGTTCTCGTTCTCCCCGTGCTGGTTGTTGTCGAAATTCACGATCGGCAGTGACATCGCGGGAAACCCGAGCGCCTCGATGAACGGCGTAATCGGGACTGTGCCCCCGCTCGTCCGGATCTGAACGGGCGGCTGGCCGAATACCCCAGCGAGCGCAGAAACCGTCTGCTTGGAGATTGGCAGCAACGGTGACGTCCGATATGCGTTGGTTCCACCACGAGCGGCGATGCGGACGATCTTCGAAAACTTCGCGCGCGTGGCGTCGTCCGGCTCGCGATCCACGATATGCCAGCCCTGCCGGCTGATGTGGTCGCGCACCAGCCTGGCCATGCGATCCGCCGGCGTCTCTTTCACCAGACGGACGTCGATCGCCGCGATCGCTTTGTCCGGGATGATCGTGCGGGCATCCGCTCCGACGAACGCGCTCGAGAGACCGCGGACGTTCAATGACGGAAGCTGCAGCGCCTCCTGCAGTGATAGACCCTCACGCTCAGGACTGGCAATGCCGAACAGCTTCGTGAGCGATGTCGGGTCGTCCGGCACGGCCCGGAGCATCGCTTGTTCTTCCGCGGTCAATGGCGTGACGCCGGTATAGAACCCTTCGATCGTTACGCGTCCCTGCTCATCTTTCATGGTCGCGAGCAGCTGCGCGAGACGCATTGCGGGATTCGGCGCCCAATTCCCGTAATGGCCGCTGTGCAGGGCGAACTTCGGTCCGTACACCGTCAACTCGATGGCCAGGTTGCCGCGCGCGCCAAAGACGACCGTGGGCTGGCCGCTCGGATGAAGCGGGCCGTCGAGGATGTACATCACATCGGCGCTCAACCTGTCGCGGTACTTGGAGATCGCGGGTACGAGGCTGGGCGAGCCTGCCTCTTCTTCACCGTCGAGAATCAGCTTGATATTCGATGTGGGTCTGATGCCGAGCGCCTTCATCACGTCGAGCGCTGCGCAAAAGGCGATGAAGGGCGACTTGTCATCCGACGCCGAGCGCGCGTAGATCCGCATCTCCGGATCGAACGTGCGCAGGGTGGTCAATCCGTTGGGGATCTCCTTCGCGCCGTCCTCCATCCTGCCGTCGCGCAGGATCGGCGTGAAGGGACTCGGCTGCCGCCAATCCCTTGGGTTCACCGGCTGACCGTCATAGTGCTCGTAGAAGAGGATCGTGCGGGTCGCTCCAGGGACGTGGAACTCACCGAACACGAGCGGGTTGCCGGCTGTCTCGAGAATCTCAGCAGTGAATCCGCGTGCCGCCAGCTGGTCGCGCAACAACATGGCGTTCCGACGGATGTTCTCGCGATCGGCGGCAACGTTGGGAATCGACAGCAGATCGACGAGAGAAGAGACAAGCGCCCGCTGGTTGGCCTGCACCCATTGATCCACCTTCGTACGGAGATCGGCCGGTTGTGAGCGGACGAGCTGCCACGACGCGAGGACGCACGCGATTATCGAGAACGAACGTCGGGCGGGCATTTTGTGAAGCCTTTCTGGGTTCGGCGCGCGTCAGCCAGTCATTCTCGATTTCCAGTACCCAGGCCTCCGATGGCCGTGAGCGACCGCGACAATCAGAACGCGATTCGGTTCTACTCGGTAAACGATGCTGTACGGAAAGCGCCGAAGTAAGTACCGCCTCGTGCCGTGCTCGAATCGCGGCCAGGCCTCGGGGAGCTGGAGGATCGCAGCCTCGGCCGCGTCGATTTCGTCGCTGAAGGCTACGGCGGCCGCGGCGCTACGTTCCGCGTACCAGCGGGCGGCAGCCTCCGCCTCGTCGACGGCTTCGTCGAGATACTCAAGCTCGCGAGCCACGCCCAGCGGCCGCGTGGATGCGACGACGTGCCTCCGACCAGGGGATCGTCTTGGCTATGCCGGCATCGACGCGGCCGAGGCGTGCCCGGATTTCCACCGACCACGCCGCCTCCGCATCGGGGTCGACCTCGGTGTCGAGACTTTGGATTAACTCACCGGCAAGGCTAGCCCTCTCTTCTGGAGATAGTCGAAGGGCCTCGGTTAGTAGCTGTCTCGAATCCATAGCAAGAGGTTACCACGGGGCCAAGTGCCATGCCGCTCCACCGCGAAGCAAGGTATCTAGCCGTGCAAGCACGGCTAGAGTCGATTCACGCTGACTGCATTAATCCTTCGCCTCCAGATCGCCAGCAGCACGACGGCGACCACGATCAGCCCGCAGGACAACCCAATCCAGATGCCCTGCACGCCCCAGCCTAACGTGACGCAGAGCGCATAGCCGATCGGCAGCCCGATGCCCCAGTGCCCGGCCAGATTCGTGAGCATTGCCGTCCGCGTGTCGCCCAGGCCCCGAAGCACGCCGGTTGCGACCGCCTGGATCCCGTCGAACAGCTGAAAAAACGCGCCGACGAACAGCAGCGAGACACCGGTCATGATCACGCCCAGGTCCGACGTGAAGACGCCGAGAAGCGCCCGCGGAATGGTGACAAAGGCGACGGCGGCCCCGCTCATGAAAACCGTGGCCAGCGCCAGAGCTGTCCATCCGGCGCTGCGTGCGCCGTGCACGTCGAGCCGACCGACTGCGTGGCCCACTCTGACAGCGCCCGCTGATGACAGACCCAGCGGAATCATGTAGGTGAAGCCCGCAAGGTTCAGCGCGATGTGATGCGCTGCAAGAGAGGTCGGCCGCAGCCGGCCGGCCAGTGCCGTCGCGAGCGCGAGCACGCCGAGCTCGAGCACCAGCTGTCCGGCGGCCGGTAGTCCGAGCCGCACGAGCTCGCGCAGGCGCGTGAGCTGCGGTCGCAGCGTCAGATGCACGATGCGCGTGTGATAGCGGGCATCGTGAATGATCAGCGCAGCCAGCAGCACCAGCATCATGTAGATGCGGGACACAACGGTCGCCCAGGCCGATCCCGCGACGCCGAGCGCCGGCGCGCCCAGGTGTCCGTAGATCAACACCCAGTTCGCGCCGGCGTTCACCAGGTTCGCGGTGACGAGCGCCAACATCAGCGGACGAACCACGTTCATCGCCTGGAGATACCGGCGGAACGCCGTATACAGCAGCAGCGGCAGCAGGCTGAACGAGACGGCCGTCAGGTAGCGAGGGATGAGCGCCAGGACCTCGGGCGCGAACCCCCACACCGGGAGGGCGACTCTGACCAGCGCAAGCACTCCCAGCAGCGGCGGCGCCGCGAGGAAGGCAAGATAGACGGCGTGGAGCAACCACCGGTGACATTCGTCGAGCCGGCGCGCCCCGAAGGCCTGCGCGACCAGGGCGTCGAGGCCGAGCATCAGCCCCATCCCCACGACCGCCACCCAGAAGAAGATGATGCCGCCGACGCCAACGGCGCCGATCGCTTCTGGACCGAGCGGGCCGACCATGATCGTGTCGACGATGCCCATCATCATCCAGCCGATCTCGGCGACGATCATGGGG
>JACQTH010000047.1 GCA_016210935.1 Acidobacteriota bacterium
AGCGCCGGTGCCTTCCAACGACACGCCCCCTGGTCGGCCGGGCGGGACGCGCGCCCAGCGGGTGACCAGATACGTCCGGCCGCCCCACGCCTTCCCAATCTCGCTGGCCACGGTATCGCCGGCCCCCGCGATCAGCGCGACGACGAATGCGAGCCGCGCGGCGTCCGGATGCGGAGTGGTGACGGCCAATAGCGCGGCAACCGTCGCCACGCCGCAATTCGCCAGCGCGTTGCCCGGACCCCGCCGTCCTTCCGGGTCTTCGGCGATGCCAAGCACCTGCTTGCGCTTCAGTCCCACCCGCGAGGAGACCGCTGCGGCGGCAAAGCTCACGAAGAGGAGCAGCCACCCGCCTGGTCCTGTGCCGCAGTAGATCAAGAAGCCAATCGCGGCGCCGACGATCGCGCCCGCTCCGGAAACCGTTCGGGCCTTCCATCCCGCCGTCGCGACGGCTGCGTTGAGGACAAGAGCGATCGGGGCCGACCCCGCGAGCGACGCAGCCTGTTGCGAGATGACGGTCGCGTCGACCAGGCTGAGGAGCGCCAACACTCCTGCCGCGACGGCCGGCACCGAGATGTTGTCGTCGAGCCGGATCCGGATGGTTTCGACGAGCGCCGCCGCCGTCGCGGCGACAACCGGCGCCGTGAGCACAAAGACGAGAGGCGGCGGCGGATGGACGGCCGGCCGCACCCACCACGCGAAGAAGATGGCTCCGAGCGATCCCGCGAGGATGAAGGCGAGCGTGCCGGCGAGACTCTTGTCCGTATTCCAGGGAATACGACGCCCCCCGAGGTAGTGTCCGGCGAGCGTCGCCGTCCCGTCACCAAGCGCCATCACGGCCCATGCGGCCGCCGCAATGTCGGGACGATGAGGAAACACGAGAACCAGCAGGAGGACCGCGAGCGCGTAGAGCACCGCCCCCAACGGATAGCCGCGCGCGATGTCCACCGGGCGATAGAGCGCCAGAGCGCCCAGCCGCGGAAGCATCAACACGTTGATCGTCGTCGCGACCACGGCGATGGCCGTCGCCTGCCACCACGTGAGCCAGCGCAGCAGCAGCGCGAACACGACCATCGTGATGTGGACGAGCTGTCGCCTCGTCTCGGAGTAGGGCGTCACGGCAGCTCGGACACGCGCCGATCGAAACCGTCCGCCAGGGTCATCGCGCAACTGGCGATCCGTGTCGCAGCTCCTGGCGCCAGTACTCGAGGATGTCGGCCAGCGTCTGGGGCAGCGAGCGTGCGGGTTCCCACGCCGTCTCGCGGCGAAGCCGATCCGGCCGTCCCAGAATAACGGGAGCATCATTCGGGCGATAGCGTGCGGGGTCGACGCGCACCGAGATCGGAACCTGCGAGAGCGCCAGAAGCTGGTTCAGCATTTCACGGATCGGATACGCGCGTCCCGAGCAGACGTTGTAGACGACGCCTGGCCGTCCGTGTTTCATCAACAGACGGTAGGCGCGCACCGTGTCGCGGACGTCGGTCAGATCGCGCCGCGGATCGAGATTGCCGACCTGAAGAACGGGTTCGGCAAGACCGGCCTCGATCAGCGCAATCTGTCGTGCGAAGCCAGACGCGGAGAACGACGGATCCTGTCCGGGTCCGATGTGGTTGAACGATCGCGTCAGCACGACTTCGCGGTGCTCCTCCGCCCAGGCCCTGAGGCCAAGCTGCTCCTGCGCGAGCTTGCTGATGCCGTACGGGCTGGTCGGTCCGATCGGCGCGTCTTCGTCCAGCGCCTCGGCGCTCTGGCGATACACCATCGCGGAGCCCGGAATCAGGACACGGCTGGCCAGTCCGAGGTCGCGAAGCGCGCCGAGAAGATGATGCGTGGCGAGGACGTTGCTGGCGAGCGTGCTGGTGACGGCGTTCCATGAATCGCCGACGTGAGCCGCGCCGGCGCAGTGGTAGATCTCGACGGGCTGAATCTCGCCCAGCGCGTGCGCCACGCTGTTCCGATCGAGCAGGTCGATCGCCATCCAGCGAGCCCGGGCGCTGGATGGACCGGTGCGGCCACCGGGGCGATGCCACGCGACAAGTTTGAGTGGCGGGGACCCCTGCACCCCGCCAAGCTCGTCGCTCGCGGGGGCCCCGTACGCCCCGCTCCGCTCCTCGCGCGGCGCGGGTTCTCGTACGAGAAGATGAAGGAGATGCCGCCCGGCGAACCCTGCGGCGCCCGTGACGAGCACGGCATCCGTCGCCGGTCGCGAGGAAACGGCGGGAGTGTTCACAGCGGGGTGAGGGTGCCCGAGGTGCCTAGGGTGCTTGGGGTGCCTGGGGTGCGGAAACGCTCTCCGAGGTCCCGGGCCCCGGCACCTTGCGCAGTCCAGGCACCTTAGGCACTCCAGGCACGTTAGGCACTCTAGGCACTCTTGTGTGATTCAGCAAGCCGACGGCCGTACTGAACGTCGTAGTACTCGCGAAACGCCGCGTCCTGTTGCTTGATGGGCCGCCACCAGTCGCCCCGGTTCTCGTACCAGGCGACAGTTTCCGCAAGGCCGTCGGCGAAATCCGCCGCCGGCGTCCAACCGAGCGATCGAAGCCTGGTCGTGTCGAGACAATACCGGCGATCGTGGCCGGGACGGTCGGGCACGGGGCGGATGAGGGTTTCGGATCGCCCCAGCAACTGCAGGATCCGCCGCGTGAGATCGATGTTGCGGATCTCGTTCCCGCCGCCGATGTTGTAGACCTCGCCCGACTCTGCTCGATCGATCAGCAGGTCCAGGGCGCGACCATGATCGCGCACGTGCAGCCAGTCGCGCACGTTCAGCCCGTCTCCATAGAGCGGCAGCGGCAATCCGTCGATCGCATTCGTGATGAAGAGGGGAATGACCTTTTCGGGAAACTGGTACGGGCCGTAGTTGTTCGATGCCCGCGTGATGATGACCGGGACACGATAGGTGGCCCAGTAGCTGTAGGCGAGTCGATCGGCGCCGGCCTTGCTGGCCGAGTACGGATTTCGAGGGCGCAGCTCGTCCGTCTCCCGGCTCGCGCCCTCCGCGACGCTCCCGTACACCTCATCAGTCGAAATCTGCACGAACCGCTTCAGATGCGGAGCCTGGCGGGCCGCTTCGAGCAGGACGAAGGTCCCGTACACGTCCGTGGTGATGAACGCCCCGGCGTCCAGAATGGATCGATCGACGTGCGTCTCTGCGGCGAAGTTCAGGACGATTTCGGATTCCGTCACCAGCGGCGCAGCGACGTCGCGATCGGCGATGTCGCCGCGCACGAACCGGTGTCGCGGATCGTCGAGAATCCCCGCGAGGTTCTCGAGCCGGCCGGCGTACGTCAGTTTGTCGAGGGTCGTGACGTGCCAGTCGGGATGCGTCTCGAGCGCATAGCGGACGAAGTTGCTGCCGATGAACCCCGCGCCGCCCGTGACCAGCACGTTAACCATCGCGGCGGCTCCAGTCGTAGGGAAGCGTGTCGTGCGGGGCCAGCCGGAACTCGTCCGGGTCATCATATTTATACGGCTCGTTCGGCACGTTGACGACCAGCGAGGGCTCCGGGCTGATGCATTTCCAGCCGTGGTAAACGAGGTTCGGCACCTGCACGAGCGTGTGGTTCTGGATCCCCAGGAAGAATTCGTTGATCGCGCCTTCGGTCGGCGAGCCGGGCCGGGTATCCACGAGCACGAGCTTCACCATCCCCGCCACGCACACGAAGTTGTCGATTTGGTGCTTGTGGTAGTGCCAGGCCTTGACGACCCCGGGATACGTGGCTGACACGTACACCTGGCCGAACCTGGTGAAGAGGTCCTGATCGTCGCAGCGGAGAATCTCCATGAGATATCCGCGCTCGTCAGGAATGAGCCGCAGCGTTTTTGTCTTGACGCCGTGAATCAGCGGGTGCTTCGTCGCGACGTCCGCGTAATGTGCGGGATTGGACACAACGGCTCCTTCACCACCGGATGCCCACCTCGGAATTGTCGCCCAGCATGAACCGGTACGCGCTCGGCTTCACCGGCAGGCGGTAGATCTTCACGTTCTTGCCGATGAGGCTGTCCTCGATGCGGCTGGCGAGATCATGGATGACGCTGCCTTCGAGCACGATGCTGTGTTCGATCTCGGTATCGCGGATTTCCACGTCGTTCATGATCGCGCTGTAGGGACCGACGTACGAGTGCACGATGCGCGCGCGTGCGCCGATGATGGCGGGGCCTCTCACCACCGAGCGCTCGATGACGGCGTCCGGCTCGATGACGACCTTCCCTTCGATGCGCGAGGCGCCGTCGACCTGGCCTTCGACCCGGCGATCCAGCGTCTCCAGAATCAGCCGGTTGGCCTCGAGCATGTCTTCCAGCTTGCCGGTGTCTTTCCACCAGCCGTCGACGATGTGGGGCCGGACGGTGAGGCCGCGATCGATCAAGTCCTGAATGGCGTCCGTGATCTCCAGCTCGTTCCGAAAGCTGGGCTTGATGCGCCGGACCGAGTCGAACACCTCGGATCCGAACAGATAGACGCCCACGAGCGCCAGATCGCTCTGGGGCTCTTTCGGCTTTTCAACGAGCCGCTTCACATGGCCGTTCAACAGCTCGGCGACGCCGAACATCTGCGGATCCGGCACGCGGGCCAGCAGGATCTGCGCCGCCGGCCGCTCGCGCAGGAACTCGTCGACGAACGGCTTGATCCCCTTGTTCAGCAGGTTGTCGCCGAGATACATCACGAAAGGGTCGTCGCCGATGTAGTCGCGGCTGATCAACACCGCATGCGCGAGGCCGCGCGGTGCGTCCTGCTCGATGTACTGCACCCGCACGCCCCACGCGGAGCCGTCGCCGACAGCCGCGCGAATCTCCGCCTGCGTATCCCCGACCACGATGCCGATATCGCGTATGCCGGCCTCCACCATCGCTTCGATGCCGTAGAAGAGCACGGGTTTGTTCGCCACCGGCACCAGCTGCTTGGCGCTCGTGTAGGTAATCGGCCTCAGGCGGGTGCCCCTGCCGCCGCTCAGGATCAACCCTTTCATCGACTAAATGGGGAGAAGGGAACCTGTCCCGGTTGTCCGGGCGCGCCGCTCAAGGCGCCGAGCAAATTCGAAAACGTCCCGATGCCAGCGAGAGAAAACGCGACGTTGAACCGTTTGTCCTTCACGCGGGAAGTCCCCACGACCTGGAACTCCGCCGTGATGCCGCAGCACTGCGCGTTGTAGTACCCGACGATCCGCTGCTGGAGGAACGCGTTCTTGGTCAGATCATAATTGAACAGGTAGATGCCCCCAAATTCGTTGTCGCGAAACTGGAACGTCGTCGCGCTGTTCAGGTAGTGCTCGAGGCTGTTGCGGTCGTCGAACCCCGAGAGGCCCTTGATAAACCGCCGCTGGCTCCACCCGGCCACCTGGTAGATGCGCTCCTTATAGGCGTACGTGCCGTTCGCGCCAACGGTGCGCAACGCCATGAACTTCGTGTCGTACTCGGCGTTCAGGTTCCCGCCCGTCACCTCGTTGGGCGAGAAACGAAGATTGAGCGAGACGGGCGAGAGCTTCGCCGGCTGCGTGCCCGTGAAGCTGGTGCCGAACTGCCGGTCGAACTGTGACGCCCGGGCGTCGCTGTAGTAGGTCTGGGTGACGTTCAAGGACACGACCTCACGCGCGTTCCCCGCGTTCGGCCCGGCGCGCAGCTTGGCGAACACCCGGTTCGTCACCCCGTAGCTCACCCGCGTCGTATTGCCGACGATGGAGTCCTCGGCATCGAGCTGGGGAATGCGCCGGAACCCGTCGATGGGGGTTACGCGCTGGATGTTCACGAACGGCTCGACGACGTGCTTGTACTTGTCGGCGAACGCATTGTCCGGCGTGTTGAAGATCTTCTGAAAGACGGGTCCCACGATCCGCGTTTGAACGTCGGCGAACCGTCTCCTCACCGGGACCTCGACCTGCAGGAATCTGTCCGGAAAGCGGTCCGGATTCGCCGGATCCGGCATGCGACTCTCGGACCAGGTCGTGTACCGCCAGGCCAGCGACGAGTTCACCGTGAGAAAGCGCAGCTGCGTGAACGGAAAGCGGATCGTCGTCTGGAAGTCCCTGCGGTCGAGCCCCGTCTCGAGCGCGGTCGTCACGTCGACGTTGTCCTTGTCTTTCTTCGTCTCGACGCTGTTCCGAAGAATCGTGGCGTAGTCGGCGTTGAAGGAAAAGTAGATCGGAAGTCCGCCCAGCGGGCGTTCGGCCTGGCTGAAGTTGAATCGCGGCGCCGAGCCCGTGAGGGTCGAGCTCTGCAGACCGAAAAACGTCTCCTCGCGATTGTAGGTGCCGTTGAACGAGTAGCCGCGCCAGTTGCCGGACAGGTTCGCCGCGTACGACCGCTGGCGCCGCGATGCATCGTAGATGTTGGTGAAATACGTCTGCTGGATCGTGATGTCGGAGAAGTAGTCGGCGCGGCCGCGCGCCCGCAAGCCGAGCGGCAGCGCCTGACCGAAGCCTCCGCGAAAATCGTACGCGCGCTTGCCCGGCGTCGTGGTCACAGGGCCGCCGGGTCGGGTCCTGGTGCTCGTCGGGCGTTCACGCAGGTGGTAGAAGCGGCCATTCCCTTCGCCTCGCTCCGCGATGTATCTGGCCTCGCTCCCCATCCCCTGGCCGCTCTTCGAGAACCAGTCGTGAAAGAACGTCGCGTCCGCGCTGCGGCTCATCGCCCAGAAGAAGGCGTTGCTGATCTGCTGGCCGCGGACCGCCGAGCTGCCGTATTGCGGAAGGAGAATGCCCGTGGCGCGGTCGTCCTCCTGCAGCGGGTAATAGAGGACCGGCAGGTAGAACAGCGGGACGCCTTTGACGCGGAAGATCGAGTCGCGCAGAATCGCGTAGTGATCCAGGTCCAACGTGACCGATTCCGAGGTGATGATCCATCGGGGCGTCGGTTGCACGCAGGTCGTGAAGCCGCCCTTCGTGATCCGGTACCGGCGGCTTCCGAGCTTCTCGATCGTCTCGCCGTAGAAGTAGACGTCGGATTCCTGTGTTCCGAACTGGCTTCGCGCCACCAGCTTGGGATCCGCCAGCGTGGCGTTGCCCGACGCGTTGTAGAAGGTCCCCGTCTTCGTGCGGGTGTCGAATTCCATCCGATCGGCGGAGATTCGGCTCGTCCCGCTGCTGAACACGACATTGCCCTTGCCGATGATTTTTCCCTGCTCGATGAAAAACTCCATTTCGCTGCCGAACAGCTGATGCTCGCCGCAGTCGATCTCGACGTCACCTTCAAACCGAGCCAGCTCCGGGTTGTAATTCATCGTCCACTGCTTGGCCACACACCCAGGCGGGAGCGTCGGCTGCGCCGCCGCAGGGGATGCCAACCAGATGAAGAGGGAACACCAGAAGAATGGATGGGCCCGACGAACCACGACTCGAAGCGTACCACAGGGCAGGTAGGGCGGGTAGGGCAGGTAGGGCGGGTAGGGCAGGTAGGGCGGGTAAGGCAGGTAGGGGGTAAGGCAGGCAGGGCGAGTGGGGGAAGTGAGGAGGAGTCGTGGCTTCCGCCTTAGTCCGACGTGCCAGGTTTAAACCCACCGCCTTTCAGGCGGTCAGCTTTCAGCAGGTGTCGATATGAGTGGCTGCTGCGGTCAGCCCCGCACGTCGGACTAGCTGGCGCACGAATGTGCGCCCTATGAACGACTACCGCGAGGGGCGCGGGGCGACTTTCAGTCGCGCGC
>JACQTH010000535.1 GCA_016210935.1 Acidobacteriota bacterium
CCGCCTCAATGGGCTCGAACGCCACGTTGTAGCCGGCCTTCAGGAAACCGAGCGTGATGGTCGTCGGACTCGAAAAGCCGTTCGGCAGCAAATGCAGGAATTCCCGCAGATACTCGGTCCGAGCGGCGCGGAACCCCGACGTCAGATCGGGAATCCGCGTGTTGCTCAGGTACCCGGCCAGCCGGTTCAACGCCGCGTTGCCCAGACGGCGCATCGCGGTCGCCTGCATGCGGCCATCCCGCGCACCGACCACGAGATCGAACGTGCCGAGCCGTCCCACAATCCGCATCGCTTCATCCGGGCGATGCTGGCCATCCGCGTCGAGGATGAGCGTGTACTCGCCCGTCGCGCGGCGAATGCCGGATTTCAGGGCGGCGCCGTTGCCCTTGTTGTAGGGATGGCGAATCACCGTGGCCCCGTGCTGTTCGGCGACGCGGGCCGTATCGTCCGTGGAGCCATCGTCCACGACCAGGATCTCGTGCCAGCGTTCAGCCGCGGCGAGCGCCGAAAGCACCCGCCCGATGGCCGGGCCTTCGTTGTAGGCCGGGATCACGACAGAGGTCTGGGCGGCCTCGGCCATGTCGTTAGGAGTGTGTCCTCACTCGCGGCCTTTCAGGCTGCCCGTCAAGGCGTCCGATGGGCGATCGGCGGTGCGCTCGATGCCGCGCACGCGATAGAGCAGATCTTCGATCAGCTTCCGGTTGCCGGACACGAGATCGGCCACGAGGCCGATCAAGGCGACCTGGAAGCCGACGATCATGAGAACCGCCGACAGAATCAGGAGCGGAATGTGACCGACGACGCCGGTTTCCGTGAAGAAGTAATACAGCCACTGCAGCGATATCGCGAAGCCCGCGGCGAAGACGAGCACGCCGATCGTCGTAAAGACCTTCAGCGGCTCGTACATCGCGTAGATCCGCACGATGGTGGCGGCCGAGGCCTTGAGGTAATCCCAGAGCGACCCATAAAGGCGCGATTCCCGCGTGCGTGGGTTCGTGCTCACCGGCACGTGCGCGATGGCAATCCGCTTCTTGCCCGCCTGGATGATCGATTCGAGGGTGTACGAGAACTCCGACACGATCGTCATCCGGAGCGCCGCCTCGCGCGTGTAGGCGCGAAAGCCGCTGGTCGTGTCGGGCACCTGCGTGCCTGACACCTGTCTGACCACCCAGCTCCCGACGCGCTGCAGCCGTTTGCGGAACGCCGACATGTACTCGAGATCCTTGATGTTGCGATCGCCGATGACGATGTCGGCCTCGCCGTTCAGGAGTGGAGCGAGCAGCTTCGGAATGTCGCGCCCCGCGTACTGGTTGTCGCCGTCCGTGTTGATGATGAAGTCGGCGCCCAGCTTCAGCGCCGCATCGATGCCGGCCGTAAACGCCGCCGCCAGACCCTTGCGCTGCCGGAACCGGACGATATGGTCCGCGCCGCAGGCGCGCGCGACGTCCACGGTCGCATCACGAGAACCGTCGTCGACGACCAGGACCTCGACGACGTCGATTCCGGGCAGGCTCCGCGGCAGATCGCGCAGCGTCGCCGGCAACGTCCGCGCCTCGTTGAGACACGGAATCTGGATGACCAGTTTCTTCACGCCGGCAGCCCCAGCAGCTTTTCGATGACCCCGTCCCACGTGACGAGCGACGCGCGTTCGTAGCCGGCGTCCCCGAGCGACGCGGCGCGCGATCGACTGGCCGCAAGGTCCATGATGGCGGCGCCGATCGCCTTCGGGTCCGGATCGCAGACGATGCCGTTGACGCCGTGTTCGACGAACTCGAGCGGCCCGCCCGAATCGATGGCCGTGATGACCGGTTTTCGCGACAGGAACGCTTCGAGGGTCACGTACCCATAGTCCTCGTCGTACGGCACGTAGACCACGGCGAGCGCGCCGGCATACAGATCGACCAGACCCTGATCGTCGAGCGTGCCGACGAACGAAACCCGATCCGTGAGCCCTTCGGACTCTGCGACGGCCTCCACGTTCGCCCGCTGGGTCCCGTCGCCCGAGAGCAGCATCCGAATCGAGCCGTTCACGTACCGCATCGCGCGAATCGCGAGCTCGGGGCGCTTCACCGATTCGAGACGACCGACGACGAGCACGTAATCGCCGTACGGCCCAGGCCGCAGGCGATCGGACAACCTCGACGGATGATACAGCGGCTCGCCGCGCAGGCCATTGAACTTCGCCAGGCGGTTCGCCGTGTTCTGCGCGTTCGTGAAGACCCGGCGGCACTCGCCCAGCATCTGGGTGTCGAGCCGGATCAGCGTGTCGCGGAGCCCGACATCCAGCTCCGTGTGCTCGAAGTCGCTGTACTGCGTGCCGCACAACTCGTACGCCGCGCGGTACTGGTGAATCAACCACGTCACCTTGTTCGGGTGCCGCACGAAATAGGATGGGAACTTGGTCGCGATGACGAGATCGATCGGCCGTCCGTTGCTTTCGCTCAGATCGATCAGGCGCCAGGCGGCGGCATGCGTCAGGATTTCCTCCTTGGGATACCACTTGAACGGAATCGACACGCGATCGACCAGATAGCCGCGCTGCCGCAGCTGCCGCACCAGCTCGCGGACGTGGCTCTCCGCGCCGCCGGACACCAGCGGCACCTGAGCCTCGCACACGATAATGGTTTGAATCGACAAGGTCAGGTCGTGAACCGGAAATTGATCACGTCTCCATCCTGCACGAGGTAGTCCTTGCCCTCGAGCCGCATCTCGCCGTGATCGCGGCAGGCCGCGAAGGAGCCGCGAGCGACCAGGTGTTCGTAGCGAACGACTTCCGCCCGGATGAAGCCGCGCGCGATATCCGAGTGAATCTCCCCGGCGGCGATCAAGGCCGGCGTGTGGCGCGGAATCGACCACGCGCGGCATTCGTTCTCGCCGACCGTGAAGAACGAAATGTACCCGAGAAGCTCGTAACTGGCCCGGATGACCCGATTCAGGCCCGATTCCCGCAGTCCCAAATCCGACTGAAACGCCGCGGCATCAGCCGGATCGAGCTGCGCGATCTCGAGCTCGATCTTCGCGCAGACCGGCACCGTCCGTGTGGCGCTTCTCTCCGAGAACCCGGCGAGCCCCACCCGCTGGACGGCCGTCGCGAGCGCCGCGTCACCGCCGCCCAGCGCCCCTTCGTCGACGTTGAGGACCAGGAGCAGCGGCTTTGCTGTCAGGAACTGGAATCCGCGCAGCCGCTTCTCTTCGTCGCCCGCAAAGGGCCGGCCCCTCAAGGGCGCGCCATGTTCAAGCGCCTCGCGGCATCGGATCAAGAGGTCGCGTTCCCGCTCCAGCTCCGGACTGCGCGCTTTCTTGAGGTCCTTGTCGAGCCGATCGAGTCGTTTTTCGACCACCGCCAGGTCGGCCAGGATCAGGTCGTCCTCCATCCGCGTCGCGTCGCGGGACGGATTGACTGTCGCGAACGGATGGGGATGCCGCGCATCCTCGAAATCGCGAAGGACATGCAGCAGAGCGTCGGCGGTGCGAAATGCCGCGAGATCAACGAGCGATTTGGCGTCTGACGCATCGCCCGCCAAATCCACGAATTCCACCGTTGCCGGAACCCGTTTTCGCGGGTTGTAGATCGCCGTCAGCGTGTCGAGTCGCTCGTCGGGCACCTTCGCGACCCCCACGTGCACTTCCTGTCGTGCATGCGCGCGAAGCCCCTCGCGGACGCTGGTCATCAACTGAAAGAGCGTGGTCTTTCCTGCGGACGGATAGCCAATCAAAGCAGCGCGAATTTTCGCATCGTAGCACGCGATTGCCCGCCGATGGAGCCACCTCAGGCGAAAGTCAGACGAAAGGCCGACGGCCCAGAAGACCGCTTAAGCCATTGGAAATGTGTATTTTGCCGTTGACAACGAACTCTGCCTTTCTTACTATCCGCTGGACTTAGTTGGATCAAATTGGAACAAAACGGCGTATTGCGGGGCAATTCGCCCGCCACAATCGACCGGAACGGTCGTCTCAAAATCCCGAACGAATTCCGCCGCATCATCGAGGTGGAATACGGCCGGGATCTGTTCGTGACCAGTCTGTCGGGCGAGAACGTCCGGATTTATCCGCTGGCCGTCTGGACCGCCATCGAAAAAAAGCTCGCCCAAATGTCGTCCACCCATCCGGCCCGGGTGAGGTTCCTCGATCGCGTGAACTTCTTCGGACAACTCACGCAATTCGATGCGCAGGGCCGCGTGGTCGTGCACCCACGCGTCCGCGAGTCCGCTCATATGGCCGGTGAAGTCGACGTCCTCGGCAACTACAACTATCTCGAAGTCTGGAACCACGAACGGTTCGTCGGCAAGCTGCAGCGCGAGCCGTTCACCGACGACGACGCCCGGGCGCTCGCGGACTTCGGGATTTGAGAATGCCCGTCCACGTGCCCGTGATGACCGCGGAAGTCCTGACGCTGCTTCGGCCCGAACGCGGCGGCTTCTTCGTCGACTGCACGGCGGGGCTCGGCGGCCATATGCGCGCGCTGCTCCAGGCCGGCGCCGATCGTCAGCTCGGGATCGATCGTGACGCCGAAGCGCTGGCAATGGCGCGGGAGCGGCTGGCGCCCTGGGGCGATCGCGTGGAGTTCGTGCATGCGGATTACCGGGACATTGCCGGCGTCCTCGAGGCGCGCGGTATCCGTGAGATCGATGGCGCGCTGGCGGACCTGGGTGTGTCGTCGCTGCAGCTCGAGAGCGAACGCGGATTTTCGTTTCAGCGCGATGAGCCGCTCGACATGCGGATGGATCGCGGCGCGAAGCTGACAGCCGCCGAAGCCGTAAACACGCTGTCGGAGCGTGAGCTTGCCGACGTCATCTACCGGTACGGCGAGGAACGTCATTCGCGGCGTGTGGCCCGGCGCATCGTCGAGGCGCGCGCACGTCGGCCGGTGCGGACGACCTTCGAGCTGGCGGCGATCGTCCGCCGCGCGGTCCCACGCGGACGGCAGCGCATCGATCCGGCGACCCGAACGTTCCAGGCTCTCCGGATCTGGGTCAACCGCGAGCTCGATCATCTCGATCGATTTCTGCGCGACGTCGCGGAGCGGCTGAAGGCCGGCGGCCGAATGGTCGTCATCAGCTTTCATTCGCTGGAGGACCGCGTCGTCAAACAGACGTTCCGCGCATTGGAACGCGGCCCGGTTGCCATGCGGATCCTGACGAAGAAGCCGCTGCGGCCCCAGGGGGCGGAGGTTTCCGCAAATCCTCGCGCCCGCAGCGCCCGTCTGCGCGCGGCCGAACGGGTGCCAGTAAGTGGGATGGCTGCACCAAGCGGATCGTTCTGACGACGTTACCGCGGCGAGCGATCGAGCGAGCCGGTGGGAGGCGCTGGGGGTGGCCTCACGCGCATGAGGCTGCGGCGCGAAGCGCCGCGGCAAGGCCACAGGCCGTCGCGCGAAGCGCGTAAAAGCGCGTGGGGGTGGGGCCCCACGCGCATGAGGCTGCGGCGCGAAGCGCCGCGGCAAGGCCACAGGCCGTCGCGCGAAGCGCGTAAAAG
>JACQTH010000550.1 GCA_016210935.1 Acidobacteriota bacterium
GCCCCGCGCCGCGCGAGCCAGACCAGCATCACGAGGCTGACCGGAACGATGAGGATCGAGATGAACTGCGACGTCGAGTAGCCCCACACAATGCCGCGTTCGTCGCCGCGGTAGAACTCGATCACGAACCGCGAGACGCCGTACAGGAGCATGTAGCCCCAGAACGTGCGGCCCTCGAAATGACGCCACCGGCGGTCGGCGACGAGCAGCAGCATCAGAATCAGGAATTCGGCGCCGGCCTCGTACAACTGCGTCGGATGGAGTGTGACGTTCAACGGCGTGCCGACGTTGCTCGCCGCAAACGGGTCGGTAAACGTGATGCCCCACGGCTTGGTCGTGGGAGTCCCGAAGCAGCATCCGGCCAGCAGACACCCCAGGCGGCCGACGACATGGCCGAGGGCGATGCCCGGCGCCATGACGTCCGCCGTGGTCCAGACCGGCAGCTTGTGGCGCCCGACGTACCAGAACCCCACGGCGACGGCCAGGATCAACCCGCCATAGAAGACGCCACCCGATCGCGCCAGTGAGAGCAACTCCCGCGGCTGCCTCGTGAAATAGTCCCAGTCGATGAGGAGCAGCATCAGCTTCGCGCCGACCAGCGCGCTGATGATGATGTAGATGCCGAGATCGAGAATGCGCTCGGCATCGAGACCACGCCGCTTCGCGCGCACCATCGCGAGCTTCAGCCCCAGCAGGTAGGCTGCGGCCAGCATGACGCCGTAGCTGTAGACCGTCACGGGTCCCAGCTCAAAGAGTCTCGGGTACATTCCTCCCCTGAAACAGCATGTCGAGCATCATCAGGACGACCCCGACGCTGATGGCGGCGTCCGCGACGTTGAACGCCCAGAAATGATGCTCCCGCCAGTACACGTCCACGAAGTCGACGACATACCCGTAGCGAAGCCGATCGATGAGGTTGCCGACAGCGCCGCCGAGGACGAGGGCCAGGGCCGCTCTCGCGATTTTCTGATGAGGCGCGAGCCGGGCGGAGTACATTGCGATCCCCATGAGCGCCAGCGCGGCGACGACCGCCAGAATCGTCGTCTTGAAGGGGAACTCCGCGGTGTTGAGCAGACCGAACGCGGCGCCCGTGTTCTGCACGTGCGTCAGATCGACCAGCCCGGGGACGATCGTCACGCTGCCGTGGACCGGCAGCGCGGCGAGCACCATCCCCTTCGTCACCTGATCCAGGGCGACCACCGCCGCGGAAACCCAGACGTCGGCCTTTCGAACGACGGAGCGGATCGGAGGCGGCGCCGAGCTGTCGTTCCCACTCACGCCGCGCGATCCGAAGCTCCGACCGCGTCGGCGCAGCGCAGGCAGATCCCCGCCTTGTCCGCGTCGCCGGAAAGCTCGGTCACATAGCGCCAGCAGCGGTCACACCGCTGGCCCGGCGCGCGCGAGGTTTCGACAACCAGGTCGCCGGCCGCGGAACCGGCCGGCAGCCGCTCGACCGACACGCCGGACACGATGAGCAGCATCGGGAGCTGCGGCAGATACCGCTCGAGAAGCGCAGCCTCTGCCGCCGGCGCGCGAAGCGTGACGCGCGCCGCCAGTGAATTCCCGATGACCTTCTCCTTGCGCTGCTGCTCCAGCGACCGGTTCACGACCTCCCGAATCGCGATCAGCCGACCCCACCGGTGCATCAGATCCTCGTCGAGCAGCGTGTCGAGATCGCCGGGAAACAGCGCCAGGTGGACCGATTCTTCCCGGGCACCGGGCAGGAACCGCCAGAGCTCTTCCGCGGTGACGGGCAGAATCGGCGCCATCAGGCGGGCCAGTCCATCCGCCATCACATACAGTGCCGTCTGGGCAGACCGTCTCGCTTCGGCCCGTGGCGCGAGCGTGTACAACCGATCCTTCGAGACGTCGACGTAGAACGCGCTCAGATCGACCGTCAAGAGCGAGTTGATCGTGTGGAAGAACGTCGGGAACTCGTAGCGGTTGTACGCGTGCAGGATCCGGAGCCCCGCCGCCGCGTAGCGCGAAAGCGCGTATCGGTCCACTTCCTCGAGACGGTCCAGTGGTACGCGATCCGTGGCCGGATCGAAATCGTACAGGTTCGCGACCAGGATACGGCACGTGTTCCTGATCTTGCGGTACGCCTCGACGACCCGCGCCAGGATCTCGGGTCCGATCCGGACCTCCTCCCGATAGTCGACCATCGCCGCCCACAGCCGCAGGATCTCGGCGCCGCTCTTGGAGATGACTTCCTCGGGCTCGATGCTGTTGCCCAGCGACTTCGACATCTTGTGGCCCTGCTCGTCGACGACGAAGCCGTGCGTGATCACCTGGCGGAACGGCGCCTCGCCCCGCGTCCCGACGCCGACCAGCAACGAGCTCTGGAACCAGCCGCGATGCTGATCGCTGCCTTCCAGGTAGACGTCCGCCGGCCAGTGCAAATCGGGATGTGGGTCCAGAACCGCTTCGTGGCTCGACCCGGAGTCGAACCAGACGTCGAGGATGTCCTGTTCCTTGGTGAAGCGCCGGCCGCCGCACTTCGGGCACGTCAGGCCCGGCGGGACGAAATCGTCGACCGGCTGCTCGTACCAGGCGTCGGCGCCGAGGCGGTCGAAGATCTCGGCTGCCCGTTCGGTCAGCTCGGTTGTCAACACGGCGTCGCCGCAGTCCCCGCAGTCGACGGCGGGGATCGGCACGCCCCACTGGCGCTGCCGCGAGATGCACCAGTCGGGTCGTCCCAGGAGCATGTTCCTCAGACGTTCTTCCCCCCAGGACGGGAACCACTCGACCCGCGCCGCTGCGTCGAGCGCCTGCCGCCGGAAGCCGTCCGCATCCAGCGCGATGAACCACTGGGACGTGGCGAGAAAGATGACCGGATTGTGACACCGCCAGCAATGCGGATAGGTGTGTCGGGTGGTGGCGCGGTGCCACAACCGCCCGCGTGCCGCAAGCGCTTCCTCGATACGGGGATTCGCGTCGAAGACGCGCTGGCCGCCGAACAGCTCGACGTCCTCGGAGAACTCTCCGCCGGGACCGACGGGCGCGTAGATGTCGAGGCCGTACTGGAGACCCGTGCGGAAGTCGTCGGACCCGTGCCCCGGTGCCGTGTGAACGACCCCCGTTCCCTGATCGAGCGTCACGTAGTCACCCACGACACCCAGCGAATCGCGGTTGTACAGGGGATGGCGGAACCACAGATGTTCAAGGGCTTTCCCCTGCACCCGGGCGATCGGCGCCCCAAAGGGGCGCCCAATCGCGGTGCCCACGTGGCCGGCGAGCGCCTCGGCGACGAGCGTGATGACGTGCCCGACCTGATAGAACCCGTACCAGGCGTCAGGATGAAACGCGAGCGCGAGATTCGACGGGATCGTCCAGGGCGTGGTCGTCCAGATCAACGCGGAGATCGGCGCGCCGGCCGGGAGGGGCGGTTCACGAACGGCCCCTGCGAGCCGCACCCGCATTTCGGCATAGCTCTGGTCGGCGAGGGGGAATTCGACGTAGATCGAGGGCGACGTGTGATCCTCGTATTCGACTTCGGCCTCGGCGAGCGCCGTGCGGCAGTGGATGCACCAGTGGACCGGCTTCTTGCCCTTGTACACCATCCGCTTCTGCACGAACCGGCCGAGCGCCCGCAGGATCGCCGCCTGATAGGCAAAGTTCATGGTCAGGTACGGGTCGTCCCATGCGCCCATCACGCCGAGGCGCTTGAACCCCTCGCGCTGGATGCCGACGAAGCGTTCCGCGAACCTGCGGCACTCCCGGCGAAACTCACCGGCGCTCAGCGACGTCTTGCGCGCGCCGAGCTCGCGATCGACCTGCAACTCGATCGGCAGCCCGTGACAGTCCCAGCCCGGCACATACGGCGCATCGAATCCCGCCTGACTGCGAGTCCGGACGACGAAGTCCTTGAGGATCTTGTTGACGGCGGTGCCGAGATGGATCGGACCATTGGCGTACGGCGGCCCGTCGTGCAGCACGAACTTGCGCGCGCCGCGGCGTCGCGCGCGCAGCTGGCCGTAGAGATCCATCGCCGACCAGCGGGCGATCGTTTCCGGCTCAGCCGTCTGAAGGTTGGCCTTCATCGGAAAGCCGGTGCGTGGAAGGTTCAGTGTGTCTTTCCAGTCAGCCATGGTGACCCGAATCCATCAATTGTAGTGCATATAATGAACGGCTATGTCTGTCTCCGCTCGACCTGCAGACGAGCGCGCGGTTCGCCAAGTGATCTTCGACAACGGATTGAAGGTCCTGGTGCAGGAAGTGCATACCGCGCCGCTGGCGTCGGTCTGGTGCTGGTACAAGGTCGGATCGCGCGACGAAGGGCCCGGCATGACCGGCGCCGCGCACTGGGTCGAGCACATGAACTTCAAGGGAACGACGAACATCCCGCGCGATCAGGTGAAGGGGATCATCGAGCGGTTCGGCGGTACGTGGAATGGCTACACCTGGATCGACGAGACGGCCTATCTCGAGACCGCCACGCGCGACGCCCTCGATCGCATGCTCTTCATCGAAGCCGAGCGGATGGCGAACGGCCTCTACCTCGATGAGGATTGTGAATCGGAGCGCACCGTGATCATCTCGGAGCTCCAGGGCGGCGAGAACGATCCGGATCAGCTGCTGGACATCGAAGTGACGGCCGCGGCCTTCAAGGCGCATCCGTACGGACATCCGACCATCGGATGGATCAGCGATCTGCGGTCGATGACACGGGACGATCTCTACGGCTTTTACCGGCGTTATTACCTCCCGAACAACGCCACGCTGGTCATCGTCGGCGACGTCGAGACCGACGCGGCGCTGGAAGCGGCTGAACGCCGGTTGGGATCGATTGCGCCGGGCGAGCCGGTCCGCCGCACGACGCTCGTCGAGCCTGAACAACTGGGCGAACGTCGGGTGTCGATCGAGAAAGAGGGAACGACCGCGTACTTGAAGCTGGCGTTTCACGCGCCCGCTGCCGACGATCCGGATGTGGCGCCGATGCTGGTGCTCGATGCGGCCCTGACGGGCGCGAAGGGCGTGAATCTGTGGTCCAGTTTTCGAACGCCGCCGCCTCAGCGAAGCGCGCGCCTCTACCGGGCGCTCGTCGAGCGGCGCATTGCGTCGGCGGTCAGCGGCGCCCTTATGCCGACGCGGGAGCCGTTTCTCTACACCATTTCGATCACGGTGTCTGAAGGGACTGCACTCGAGCACGCGGAGAGCGCCGCGATCGAGGCGCTGGACCGCGTCGTCGCGGGCGGCATCACGGCCGAGGAGCTGCGGAAGGCCCAGAATCAGCTGTACGCGCGCATGACGTTCGAGAGCGACAGCGTCACCAATATCGCGCATCAGCTTGGCTATTTCGAGACGATTGCGGCCCTGCCGGAGTTTCACCACGGACTGCTAGCGCTGATCGCCAGCCGCATCAAGGCCGCCACCCTCGAGGACGTAGCGCGAGTGGCGGCGAGATATCTGCGGGCGTCGAATCGCACCACGGGACGGTTTCGTCCGGTTCTCACATGACGGCGGTCGCGCAGCGAGGCCTGGCGGCCGTCAGACGGGTGCTTCAGAACGGGCTCACGGCGATCGGCAAGGAATCGCACGCGACGCCGGCCGTCACGATCCATGCCGGCATTCGCGCCGGCAGCGCTTCGGATCCGGACGATACGCTCGGACTCGCGTACTTCACGTCGCGGGTGCTGGACCGCGGCGCCGAGGGATGGACGGCCGACGCGATCGCCGAAGATCTCGACAACCGCGGCGTCTCGCTGCAAGTTGTCGTGAATCGGCACCTCGTGACGATCGAGGCGACCTGTCTCGTCGAGGATCTCGACGCGATCCTCCGGCTGCTCGCGCAGATTTTGATGCGTCCCACCTTTCCGCCGGGCGAGTTGGAGACCCGTCGAGTCGAGATTCTCACGGCGATTCGCCAGGATGAAGACAATCCGGCGGTGATGGCGACCGAAGAGCTGATGAGTCTCCTGTACCCCGGCCACCCGTACGGGCGGCGAAGCAAAGGCACGATCGCGTCGGTTGACGCGATCGATCGAGATGCCGTCATCGCCCATCATCGCGATCGATTCGGTCCGGCAAATACGGCGGTTGTCGTGGTGGGAGACGTTGTTGCCGAGCGTGCAGTCGACGCCGTCGAGCGGGTCTTCGGATCGTGGACGGCGCCCGCGCGCGCGGAAGCGCTCCCCGC
>JACQTH010000551.1 GCA_016210935.1 Acidobacteriota bacterium
CCGCCGAACGTCTGGCCGGCCGGGCGCGCGTCGAGTTCGGCGTCGACGTCAACGGCCGGTTCGGCCTTCGCGCCTTCGACATCATTCAGGCCCGCAACCTTGCCGGCGACGTGATCCGCAATCTCCACAACGTGTCGGTGGCGAACGCGCATCGCACGGACACCGGCCTGTTCGCCGCGACGGAGCTGCCGGTGGCGACCAGGCTCACGGCCTCCGTCGGCGTGCGGGCCGATCGCATCACGACCGCGAACGCGGGCGGGTTCTTCGGCGCCCGATCGACGTCCCACACGGCGGCATCCGGGCATGGCGCCCTCACGGCCGGCCCGTTCGGCGGCGTGACCCTTACCGGTCAGGTGTCACGCGGATTTCGCGATCCGGTCTTGTCCGATCGCTATTACCGCGGGCCCTCGGGGCGAGGGTTCGTCACGGGCAATCCCGCGCTCACCCCCGAGAAAAGCACGCAGCTCGACGTCGCGGCGCGGTACGCGTCGCGCCGCGTGCGGCTTGGCGTGTTTCTTTACCGCTATCTCATCGACGATCTCGTCGAGCGCTATCAGACCGAGATCGACTTCTTCTTCTTTCGCAACCGCGGGGAAGGCCGCATGCGCGGCGTCGAGGTCGAATCGCAGATGGATCTCGGCTCGGGCTTCACGGCCGACCTCGCCGCCCAGATCGCCCGCGGCACCCTGCCGGAGGCCGGCACGTTCCTGGACGATGCCCCTGCCGACAACATCAGCATCCAGATTCGCAAGGCGGTGGGACTCGGGTTCGCGCAGCTCCGGCTGGCGCGTTTCGCCGACGATGACCGGCCGGGGCCGACGGAAGTCCGCCATGCCGGTTACACGGTCGTGGACGTCACGGCAGGCGTGCGGCTCTCGAGGAACCTCGATGTGCGGGCGCTCGTGCGCAATCTGTTCGACGAAACCTATCGCGTGAGCCCGGACGTGCGTGCGGTTCTCGCACCCGGACGGTCGCTCTCCGTGACGGCGGTCGCCCGATTCTGAGGGAGGCTCAGCGCGTGACCGACACCTTGACGATCGCGGTCGTCCAGCAGCACATCTCGCCGCCGCCGCCTTCGCCGGAATAGTCGTTTGCGGTCACGTGCAGCAGGTACTCGCCCGGCTCGCTGAACGTCGCGGTCGTCACGCCGTTGCCGCGGAACAGCTCGCCGACTCCTCCGCCGGCCAGCGTCTGCAGCTTCGGTTTGTCGGCATCGAACGTCACCGTCCCGGGCCCGCGGTACTTGGACCACGTCAACGTCACGGGCGGAGGCGGGTTCTTCATCGGCGCGTTCGTGCCGCTCGAGTACTTCGCGTCGTCTTCGGTCCAGACCGTCAAGGCGAGGGGTTTGTCGGCCGACGCGGTAAGCGTCAGCGCGGGCTTCAGCGGCGTCGCGATCGGGCCGAGGATCGCCGGGGCGTTCTGATCGAACCTCACGATCGGCGGCGTGTTCAGAAATGAAAGGTCATGCCGAATCTTCAACGGGCTGATGTTGTAGTCCGGATTGAGCTTGAACGGAATCATCGTGGTCTGGCCGTTGACGGTGATGGTCCACGTGAGCTGCTGCTGCGGGGTGAAATCCTGCGGGACAGGGATGACGAACACCCCGGTCTGCCGGCCTGGAAGAAAATGCGTCGGCTGGCCCTGGTCCGGGCCGCCCGGCTCAATCCGGTTGTTCGGCCCAATCGGGACGTCCATCGCCTTCGCCCGGTTCCGATTCAGGTAGCCGATGAGAAAACTGCGGCTTCCGTCCGGATTCTGGAACCACCCTTCGAACGAGGCGGTGATGCTGCTGCCGAACCCTCTGGGCGGTTCCGCGGGGAGTTGAATCTGGCCGGCCGACAGCGCCACGCCGCCGGCCAGGATCACCGCCGCAGACATCAGCCGCGCCGACGTCATTGCTGCTCGGTCGTTTTCGCGGTCTTGCTCTTGCGCTCCGCGAGCAGCGCCTTGTACTCGTCGTCCGTCAGATAGACGACGTTCATCCACGCGTGGGCCATTTCGTCGACCGTGCGATCGCCATAGCCCACCCACTGATCGGGATCGGGATTGTTGCGATTGGCGCGCGTGTTGTCGTAATACGCGCTCACCTGGATGACCGTGCCCTTCGGAAAGACCGGCGCCGCATCTTCCTCGTAGATGTAATTCGTCATCCAGTTGAAGTTGAAGTTCCCGACATAACTGATCACCTGGCGGTTGCCATCGGGCAGGATCGCCTTGACCTCCATCGCCTTGCCGCGCAGATGGAAATGCGGCTGGAAGTTGGTGATGAGCGCGTTCTCCTTCAGGACCGTGAAGCCTTCGGTGTAGGCGATTGAGTGCGGCGGGATGTCGAGCATCTTGCTGCGGTCGATCCCGGTGAAGCCGATCAGATAGCTGCGCTTCGCCGGCTCCTGCCCTTTCGGATAGAACCAGAGCCCGAGCTCAGACCCCGTGGCAATCTCCTCGCCGACCGCGTGAATGTGCTGGTCCCAGGAGATCTTCTCGCCCGGCATGATCAGCTTCCCCGTGCCCTCGCGGAACCGGTCGTACCCTTTGCCGATTGCCCACTCCATGATCTGGGGGCGGCGGTTCACCAGGTCGACCCCGGCCTGCGGATTGAAGCCGCCCGTGGCGGTTCCGGTATTGACCGCCTGCGCGTTGCTCGGGTCGAGCACGTGATACGCGATCGAGTGGTGAAGCGTCCGGCGGGCCTTCAGACTCGACGGCCGAATCTCCACCATCCGAATCCACCGCGGCTCGGTCAGCGGGATGTC
>JACQTH010000536.1 GCA_016210935.1 Acidobacteriota bacterium
CCGGCGGCCAGGATGTCACGTCCACCCTCGAATCCGTCGCGGGCGTGACGAAGGTGCAGGTGATCGGCCGCCAGAATGGTGTCGCCGCGATCGAAATCGAAAGCGTCCATGGCCGCGACGTTCGCCGCGAGCTCGCGCGCGCCGTCGTCAATCAGGGTTGGGGTCTGCTCGAGTTGAGACCGGTGAAGATGAGCCTCGAAGAAATCTTCCTCCATCTGACGACCGAAGAGACGCCGGAACTCTCGGAAGCGGAGGTGCCGCGTGGGTAACGTCTTCGCCATCGCGCAGAAAGAGCTGAAGGGCTATTTCCAGTCACCGATCGCCTGGGTCATCGTCGGGGTCTATGCCCTGCTCTTTGGATACTTCTTCATCGCAATGCTCAATTACTTCGTGCGTCTGAGCATGCAGATGGGGATGGGCATGGGCCCGACCTCGACCAACATCAACCAGCAGCTGGTGCGCCCGCTGTTTATGAACGCAAGCGTGCTGATCCTCTTCGTCGGCCCGATCATCACGATGCGGACCTACGCGGAGGAGAAGCGCTCGGGGACGATGGAACTGCTCCTGACGTCGCCGGTCACCGACGTTCAGATCATCCTGGGGAAGTTTCTCGGCGCCCTGGCACTGTATGCCGCGATGCTGGCGGTGACACTGGTGTATCTCGGCATCCTCTTCATCTACGGCAACCCCGAATGGAAGCCCATCGTGGCGGGCTACGTCGGCCTGCTGCTGCTTGGCGCATGCTTCATTTCCGTCGGCTTGTTGATCTCGAGCCTCACCAAAAGCCAGATGGTGGCGGCGATGGCCACCTTCGGGGTCTTCCTGCTCCTGTGGGTCATCGACTGGATTGGCGATTTCGGCGGGCCCACGACGCAGACGATCCTCTCGAGCCTGTCAATCGTTCAGCACCTCGACGACTTCTCGAAAGGCGTCATCGACACCAAGCATCTGGTTTACTACCTTAGTTTCATCACCTTCGGCCTGTTCCTGACCGCGAAATCGGTGGACAGCGAGCGGTGGCGCGGATAGTTGTAGGGGCCGAGCTGGCTCGGCCCGTGTAAAACCATGGCACAACGGACGCAACGCATCATCAGCATCATCGGGTGGATCGGCACCGTTCTCGTCTTCGGAGCGGTGGCGGTCCGCTTTCTCAAGCCTGATTGGGATCGCTACGCGATTTGGGGCGCATGGGCGGGGCTCGTCCTGGTGCTCGTGTATACCCTGGGCCAGTGGCGCGACATCGTGAGGCTGTTCGCGCGACGCCAGGCACGGTACGGCACGCTCGCCGCCACCGGCGTCCTGATCGTGCTGGGCATCCTGATCGCGATCAATTACCTGGCCGGACGGCAGAACAAGCGATGGGATTTGACGGCGGGCGGTCAGTTCACGCTGTCGGATCAGACGAAGAAGATCCTCCAGGGACTCGACGCGCCGCTCAAGATGATCGTCTTCGCTCAGGAAACGGAGTTCAGCCGGTTCCGCGACAAGCTCCCCGAATACGGGTACGTATCGAAACAGGTCCAGATCGAATACGTCGACGCGGACAAGCAGCCTGCCAGAGCCAAGCAGTACCAGGTCCAGAGTTACGGCACCGTCGTGTTGGATCACAAGGGTCGCACCGAGCGGGTCGTCTCCGATCAGGAGCAGGAGATCGTCAACGGCATCATCAAGGTCGTGACCGGGAAGGCGCGCAAGGTGTACGTCGTGCAGGGACACGGCGAGCACGACACCGCCGCCTCGGATCGGACAGGCTACAGCTCGGCCGCGTCCGCGCTTCGCAGCGACAACTTCGAGGTCGACAAGATCGTGCTCGCGCAGCAGAAGGACGTGCCCGAGGATGCGAGCGTCGTCATCATCGCGGGCCCTCGCACGGACTATTTCGCGCCCGAGATCGACGCGCTGCGGCGGTACCTGCGCAAGGGTGGCAAGCTGCTCGTCATGATCGATCCCCCTGACAAGCCCGGCGCCACCCCGATGCCAAACCTCACCGGACTGCTCGACGAGTGGGGGATCGAGATGGGCAACAACATTGTCGTGGACATCAGCGGCATGGGACGGCTGCTGGGGGCCGGCCCGGAAGTCCCGCTGGTGGCCAGCTACCCGTCGCATCCGATCACGCAGCAGTTCAACGTGCTGACGGCCTTCCCGCTGGCTCGATCCATGTCCCCGAAGACCGGCGTGACCGGCAAGTCGCCGCAGACCTTTGCCGAAACCGGTCCGCAAAGCTGGGCCGAGACGGACATCCAGCGGCTCCTGACCTCGCGTGAAGTGGAGATGAACACCGACAAGGGCGACAAGCAGGGGCCTGTCTCGATCGCCGTCGCGGTGACTGGCGAGGCTCCCGACGCGAAGGCTCCCGATGGC
>JACQTH010000557.1 GCA_016210935.1 Acidobacteriota bacterium
CGTCTGTCGATCGCCTGGTCCTTCCCCCAGACGCGCTCGCGCGCACCCGCGAGGGGGCCACTTCGACGCGCCCGCTCGCTTCGCGTGGCGTACCGCGCGGTCCGCGTGACGAAACGCTCGATGCGCCATAGCGGAGGTTCTTCCGGGTTACCTCCCTCGAGATGCACCAGAACCCCTGCCCCGATGAGATCCTTGACCGGCTGGATGTCGGCGAGCCGTTCACCGTACTGCGAGAACAGCATTTCCTCGCCGCGGACGACGCGAGGGTCCCACAGTTCCGAATTCAAGCCGAAGGCGATGCGGTCGCCGAGCTGCGACGCCAGGCCCATCGTCGTTTTGTCCCAAATCAGATTGTGATCGAGGGCGTTGCGCCCCAGCATCGTCCGCACTTTGATGTCGGACTGTTGCTCCGCCTCGGCGAGCGTCTCCAGCACGATGCGCGACGCCTGGCTGCCCATGTTGTGGTTCCCGCCGATGTTCCAGCCATGCTTCCGCAGCAGAAACAGCGTCCCTGCTTCCGTCTGACGGCGTTCGGCTGGTGACAGATCGCTCCAGTGGCGGCCGGTGAAGGTGCTGCCCGACCACTTGTTGCGCCCGTACGCACCGCCGCCCACCTCCGGATGCACCCGCAGCTTCGGCTGATTCGTCAGAATTCCACCATCGTCGGAGGCGCCATCGACCGGGCCGACCGCGGCGGCCACCACGCGCACCATGCCGTCGCCGAGCCCGAAGTTCACCAGATTCGGCGTCCGTCGCAGGAACTGGGCCGCCAGCGGATTCTGCCGGGCAAAGTCGAGGTCGGGACGGATGCGCAGCTTCAACCGACCCTGGTGGAACAGGTGGCTCATGATGGTCACCGTATAGCCGCTGGCATGGCCCGTGACCGTCGTGACGCCCGCGCGCAGGAACCGATCATTGATGGCCTCCTGCTCGCTGAAGATCTGATCGGTAAGCTCGGGCCAGTCCCTCAGGTTCCAGCCCACCATCCCGAGCGCCGCGCCGAACAGCTGCCCGGTCGGCGCGCCCGCAGCGTCCTTCACGATGCCAATGTGATCGCGCGGCAGCCCCGCGGCGAACGCACGCTCGAGCATCGCCGTGTTCACCAGCCCTTCGGAGCTCGAGAACGACAACATGAGCGGATTGTTCGGCGCGAGTCGATCCGCATCTTTGACCGTCAACTTCGCGAGGTCGTTGATCCACTCGTCGGCCATTCGCACGAAAACCGGCGAGCCGGGGGCAGCGGTGGCAACGAGCGCCTCAACCTGTTTCAACATCGCCGGAACGCTCTCGGCGCGGACTTTCAGTCCCACGCGCCCGTTCACCATCGTGTCCTTGTAAAGATCACCGCCGGCGAACGCATTGTCGCCATCGCTGTCGATGAAACCGGGGACGACACTGCGGCCAGCCAGGTCGATCGTGCGGGTCTTGGGACCGACCAGACGACGGATATCCGCAGTCGTTCCCACCGCGAGAATCCGGCCGTCGCGAACGGCCACGGCCTCGGCAACGGTGAACTGGGCATCGACGGTCAGCACCTGGCCGTTAATCAGGACCAGATCCGGGTACGCGAGGATCTCGGTCGGAACTGCTGGACTTTGCGCGGGCGGCGCTGCCGGCTGGGCGGCGGCCGTGGCCACGAGGCTCCCGGCCGCGACGACCGCGAGGAGGATCCGGGCAAGACGCCGTCGGATGATGGTGTAGCGATGCAGGTGTATCATTGGCCCCCCTGCTGAACCCAAGATTGATGGACTGACCATTGACCGTGTGCCCGGGAGTATAGATGGGCCGCCTGGGCCGGTCAAAAGGTGAATCGAATGACGGCCATGACGCAGGCGCTGGAAGAGCTGGTCACCGCGAACCGTATCCTGGCGCGGGAGGGTGTGGTCGACGGGTTCGGCCATGTCAGCATCCGCCATCCGGAATTCCCGGACCGATTCATCCTGTCGCGCGCTCGGGCGCCTCAATGCATCGAGACTGACGATCTGATGGAGTTCACGCTGGACGGCGTGCCGCTCGAGGCCGCGGGACGGAAGCCCTACGCCGAGCGCTTCATTCACGGCGCGGTCTACGAGGCGCGACCGGAGGTGCGGGCCATTGTCCACAACCACAGCCCGAGCGTGATTCCATTCGGCATCACCGCCACGCCGCTGAGGCCCGTGATGCACATGTGTGCGTCGATGGGAACGCACGTGCCCCTGTGGGATTCGCGCACGACTTTCGGCGACACGAACCTGCTGGTCACGACGATGGATATGGCCCGTGATCTGGCCGCGACCCTGGGCAACGACACGGTGGCGTTGATGCGCGGACATGGCTGCGTGGTCGCAGGGCGATCACTGCGCGATGTGGTCTTCAACTCCGTGTACCTCGAACTAAACGCCCAACTACAGTGGAAGGCGAGCGCGCTTGGCCCGATCACGTTTCTGACCGCCGGCGAGGTCGAGGCGGTCTGCCGCACCCGCAGCTCGTTCACCTACGAGCGCGCCTGGGAGCA
>JACQTH010000539.1 GCA_016210935.1 Acidobacteriota bacterium
CCTGACCACGTCGGCGGTCTGGTCGCAAGGTCAGCCACCAGCGCCAGCGGGGCAGCAGCCGCCCCAAATCACGACCACGAAGGTCGACGGCACCGACAACGTCTACATCTTCCGCAACGGCGGTCACCAGGCGATGTTCGTTGTCACCGGCGAGGGGGTCATCGCCACCGACCCGGTCGCCTATGGCCGGCCGCAGGGAGGAGCGGCCTATGTCGCGGAGATCCGGAAGATCACGGACCGACCGGTCAGATATCTGATCTACAGCCATCACCATTTCGACCATATCGCCGGCGGGCAGGCCTTCAAGGAAGCCGGCGCCAGGATCCTCGCCCATCAGCGCGCGAAGGAGCGCCTCACCGCCCTGAAGGATCCCGCCACCGTTCTGCCCGACGAGACCATGGACACGAAGCGCACGATCACGCTGGGCGGCACCGCGCTCGAACTGTCGTACGTCGGCCTCAACCACTCGGACAGCACGCTCGTCATGCGACTGCCGAAAGAGCGAATCATCTTTGCCGTGGACTTCCTGCCGGTCGGACAGGTGCCGGGCCGGGGCATGATCGATTTCTATCCGCTCGAGGCGGAACACTCCATCACGCAGGTGCTGGCAATGGAGTGGGATCGGCTGATCCCCGGTCATCCCGGCGTCGGCGGTCGTCTGGGAACGAAGCAGGACGCTCGCGATCAGCTCACGTTCCTGCAGGATGCGTCGGCAGCGGTGAAGGCCGAAGCGCAGCAGGGTAAGTGCTGGGAGCCGGCGGAACGCGAGGTAAAGCTCCCGAAGTACGCGAACTGGCCCGGCTATGAAGCCAACCTTCCGTTCGTGCTGAGGCGCTACTGTCTGCTCTGGGGTCGGGGCACGTAGCTCGGTTTGGGGAGCGCGGAGCAGTCGGGCGCGAGACCCCGGGGTTGTGCAAGGATAGTGTCCTTGCTAAAGTAAGGACATGGCCAAGGTCACCGCCAAGCTGCAGGTCACCGTCCCGAAGGCGCTGGCCGACCGGTACGGCATCGCGCCCGGTGATGACATTGACTGGGAAGCCGCGGGCGACGTCATTCGCGTCGTGCCCTCGCGGAGGCGCCGCACCCTCGACCCCCGCCAGCGGCTGCGGCTCTTCGATCAGGCGACGGCTCGCCAGCAGGCGCGACAGAAGCGCCACCCCCGCCAGCGGGTTCGCGAACGCGGCTGGACTCGCGCCGACCTCTACGATCGTGGCCGCGCTCGTTGACACGAACGTCCTGGTCTATCGCTTCGATCCGCGGTTTCCCGAGAAACAGCGAAAAGCCACCGACCTGCTCCGGCGGGGAATCCGCGAGGATGCCGTGAGAGTGCCGCACCAGGCGCTCGTGGAATTCGTCGCCGCCGTGACGCGGCCCACCGCGGACGGCTCGCCGCTGCTGTCTCCTGAAGACGCGCGTCGAGAAGCGGAGGAGATGCTGAGTCAGTTTGAAGTGCTCTATCCCGCGGAAGCGCTCGTCCGCACGGCGCTGCGCGGAGCGGCAGCCTATCAGTTGTCCTGGTTCGATGCGCACCTGTGGGCGTACGCCGAGCATTATGGACTGCCCGCGCTGTGGTCCGAGGACTTCCAGCATGACCGCCTGTACGGCACCGTCCGTGCGATCAATCCGTTTCTCTGACACGGACGCGCTGCGAAACAGACCGGCGTGTCGCTGGGGGAGATGATGGACTACGCCAGCAGAGAAACGTGTCAGCCCCATACGATTGGGAGGACTTCGAGAGACGTGGGGCCGAGGAACGTAGTTTGGTTTCGGATTGTTCGTCAGGAATCGACCGACACTACTGCGATCGGGCTGGCGCGATTCGCAGGAGCTCGTCGAAGAAGTTGAAGATCAGGATCATCGTGTCCCCGCATGAGGAAATACGAGATCTACTTACCGTTGAAATACAACAATGGCGAGCCGATCGAGCCCGAGAAGATCAAGCAGGTTCGCGAGGAATTGATTGCAGCGTTTGGCGCGCTCACAGTGAGTTCCTTGTCGGCGCCGTTTCAAGGAACCTGGAAATACGGTGGTGTGGAATTCATCGATGACATCATCAAGATGGAAGTCATTACGCAGATGGCATGGCGGATGACGGAACAGGGGGTGACAGATGAAGGCGCGAGGAGTCGATCGACGGACGTTCGTGCGGGGAGCAGCCGCCAGCGCGGCCGCGCTCGCCATGCCCTCCTGGTTGGGCCCGACTCGCAACGCTTCGGCGGGCCAAGCGGCGCCGAGCGTCGACATCAGCAGGATCCGGGCGGAGATCGAGAAGCGCCACGGCGAAGCCGTACGCCGCCTCCAGGCGTGGATTCGCCTGCCTTCCATCGCCGCCGAGAATCGCGGCATGGAAGAAGGCTGCGCCTTGATGATGGAGATGCTGCGCGAGGCGGGATTCGAAACGGTCAGAAGGATGCCCACAGATGGACATCCTGGCGTCTTCGCCACGCTCGATGCGGGAGCGCCGCGCACGCTCGGCGTCTACTACATGTACGACGTCAAGCAGGTAGACCTGTCCGAGTGGTCCTCTCCGCCGTTCGAGGCGGCCATCGTCGACCGCCCTGGGCTCGGAAAAGTGCTGATCGGCCGAGGCGCCACCAACCAGAAAGGCCCGGAGGCGACCTTCCTGGCGGCGCTACACGCGCTCCGCGGTGCCGGGTACAGGCTCCCGGTCAATCTGGTTTTCGTCGCGGAAGGCGAGGAAGAGATCGGCTCACCGCACTTTTCGCAGGTCGTACGGCATCCCGACGTTCTGGCGGACCTCAAGAGCTGCAGCGCCGTCTTCATGCCGTACCCGTCGCAGGACAGCGACGGCAACGTCACCATCACGCTTGGCGCCAAAGGGGTCGTCGAGTGCGAGCTCGTCGCCAGCGGGGAGCGGTGGGGACGCGGCCCGAAGAAGGACATCCACTCCAGCAACAAGGCGCGCGTGGACAGTCCGGCGTGGCACCTGGTGCAGGCGCTCGCCACGCTGGTCTCGGCCGACGGCAATGACCCCGCCATCGACGGGTTCGCGGCGAAGGCGAGGCCGCTGTCCGCTGTGGAGCGAGAGATGATCGGCGTGGCGGCGCGGCGCATCAGCGAAGAGAGCACCAAGAAATCGCTGGGCGTCGAGCGATGGGTTCGCGACGCGGGTTGGCAGGAATCGCTCGAGATGTGGCTCTCGCGGCCGACCATCAACATCGAAGGCCTCGTCGGCGGCTACACCGGACCCGGCGGCAAGACGATCCTGCCTGGCCGGGCCGTGGCGAAGCTGGATCTGCGGCTGGTCCCCGACATGTCCGCCGCCGAGAGCCTCGCCCTGTTGAAAGGGCACCTGGCCAAGCGCGGCTTCGGGGACATCGAAGTGAACATGACCGGCGGCTACGATCCCACCAGCAC
>JACQTH010000065.1 GCA_016210935.1 Acidobacteriota bacterium
GAGCAGACTGATCGCTCGAACGTCATAGTTCGACGCCTTCAGGATGTCGCCAAACCGGCTCAGCCCGACGCCGCTCGTATCCGTCAGGGCGCGCTCGCCGTGCCCTGTCACGAAGCAGACGACAGGCATGGTGTCGGACGTGACCTGAAGAATGGCCGTGTCGAGCGATTGTTCCGTGACCTCTTCGACCTTGCGGTATTTGGCGCCCACCGAGACCACGACCGTGCCGCTCCGGACGATGCCGAGCTCGCGCGCCTCGCGCGCCTGGCGATCGGCATCCACGAATTCGACCCTCAGTCGAGGTCCAGCCTGCGCAAAGCTCGCGAGAATCTGATCGACTTTCGGATCGCGGACGCGGCCGAACTGGCGCAAGGCGACATCGGTTTTCAGATCCGCAAGCAGCTGTTGTGTTTCAGCGGTGAGCGAATTGCGCCCGGACGCGGTGAGATCGGCGCGGAACGGCCGGTACCACGTCAGCATGTTGATCAGCACCAGGATCCCGACCAGGAACACCAGGCTGAGGCTCGTGTTGACGGCGAAGATCCCGCGGGGATCGCGGAACCAGTCGGCGATCTCGCGCCGGTTCAGAACCAGACTCGCCGCGACGATCGCGAGCCCAGCCGCCACCAGCGACACGTCCGTCACGCTCCACTGTACGCTCCACGCGGCTCTCGAAATCGCGACGACGATGAGGACGAATCCGGGAAGGTATGAAAACTTCTTCATGATCGCTTGAACCGGATGGCCTCGATCGACCGCTGGGTCAGGAACAGACCCAGGGCCATGTAGGTGGCGAAATAAATCACGTCACCTAGCGACAGCACGCCCCGCGTGAAGTTCAGGTAGTGAAAATTGAACGAGAAGAAGTTGATGAAATCGACCCAGATGGATCGCGCGATCGTCGCCGACGTATCGACGAAATGCAGGATTAGCAGCACGCCGTAGGTCCCGAACGCAGAAATCAGGATGTTCTCGCAGAGCGACGAGACAAACAGTCCCAGCGCGATCTGGGCGCCGCCCAGCGCCAGCAGCCCGATGTAGGAAGCCAGCACGACGCCGGGCTCCCACGCGCCGCCCAGGGCGAGAAACACGAAGAGCGGGACCGTCGGGGCCAGCATCACCGAGAGGAACGCCATCGCGCCAAGAAACTTTCCCGCCACGAGCTCCCCGGGTCTGAGGGGCGAGGTCAACAGCAGCTCGAGCGTACCCTTCCGCCGCTCGTCCGTGATGAGCCCCATCGTCAGCAGCGGGAGCACGAGCAGCAGGATGAAGGACTCGTTCTTGAAGAACTCGCCAAGGAACATGGTCGGCACATCGAGCTGGAAATCCGATCGGCCGACGAGCGCGATCTGCCGATCCGCGATCGTGGACTGCTTGACGTAATACACGAGCATGTTCGAGAAGAAGGCGCCCGACAGAAACGCGAAGATCGTCACGACGACATAGGCAATCGGCGAGACGAAAAAGGAGCGCAACTCCCGGCGTGCGATGGCGAACGCGTGCCGCATAATCGTTTGAAAGATTGGTAGCGCAAGGCTTCGGCCTTGCGCCTTGGCGCAGGACTAAAGCCCTGCGCTACCTCCCATCAACTTGCCCCCCCCATCAACCTGACTCGTAGTGCGCGGCTTCCCGCCTTCGCCGAAGGCTTCGGCGAGGCTCGCCGAAGCGCGCTCCGCGCGCGAAGGCGGCAGCCGGGCCTCTTCGTTCTCATCCGACACGAGCGTCAGGAAAATCTGCTCGAGCGACAGCGAATCCGCCGCAAGGCCCAGAAGCTGCCAGCCCCGACCGACCACGAGCGGCGCCACTTCCGGCCGCAGATCGACACCGACCGCGCTCTCGAGTTTCACAGTCACCGCGTCGTCGTCCGGTTGAACAGTGATGTCCCCAACTCCCTGAAGCGCCGCGAACGCGCTGCGCACTTCTTCACACAGCTTCCCGGAATCGCCCGGCCCGACACGGCCCGGGATGCGAAGCTGTACCGTCACCATCTCGCGCGCCCGCAGTCGATCGCTCAGGTTCGCCGGCGAGTCGACGGCCATGACCCGCCCGCGGTTGATGATGAAGACGCGGTCGGCAATCTCGCTGACTTCTGGCAGGATGTGGGTCGACAGGATGACCGTGTGCTCGCCCTTGAGCTGCGAGATCAGGTGGCGCACCTCGACGCGCTGCTTCGGATCGAGGCTCGACGTGGGCTCATCGAGGATCAGGACCGGCGGCTCGTGCACGATCGCCTGGCCAAGGCCGACGCGCTGCTTGAAGCCCTTCGACAGTTTCCCGACGCGCTTGTCGCGCACCTCCTGAAGCTGCGCGCGCTCGAGCGCTCGATCCACCGCGGCCTTGCGCCGGCTGACGGGAACATCCTTGATTTCGGCGACGAACTCCAGATACTGCCGCACGGTCAGCTCCGGGTACACCGGGGGATTCTCCGGGAGATACCCAATGCGCCGTTTGACCTCGATGGGGTGGTCGTAGAGGTCGTAGCCGTCGATCCGGACGCGGCCCCCCGAGGGTGGCAGATAGCCCGTGACCATTCGCATGGTCGTGGTCTTGCCCGCGCCGTTCGGACCGAGGAACCCCAGCACTTCACCCTTCTGCACTTCGAAGGTGAGTGAGTCGACCGCAACCTGCCGGCCGAATTTTTTTGTGAGTTGCTGAACGGAGATCACGGTGTTTGAATGGCTGCGCCCCTACGCGCTCGTCGCACCGGCCTTATCGGCCGAACACCCCTCGTGCCTTATGCCTTGCAGATGGGTCAAGGGGACTGTCCCCCCTTGACCCGGCCCGTGTGAACGAACACGATGCAGCATGACTTCTCTCACGCTTATCGGCCTCTTGTTGATCATCCCTGCGCTCACCGCGCAGACGCCTCCCGCAACGCCTCGCATGGCCGTGCCTCCTGCCCCGCCCGATGTCGCGGCGGCGCCGGCAGAGTCTGAGAAGACCGCGTCTGGAATCGCCCACAAGCTCCTCGCGGCCGGTAACGACGCCACGAAGCCCGGGCCGACCGATGTCGTCGTGGTCCACTACTCGGGCTGGACCGCCGACGGAAAGCTGTTCGACAGCTCGGCGCTTCGGAATCGCCCGTCAACGCTGCTGATGGACCGGGTGATCCCGGGCTGGATCGAAGGGCTGCAGCTGATGAGCGTCGGCGAAAAGCGGCGGTTCTGGATCCCCGAACCGCTGACGTTCAAGGGACAGGAAGGCAAACCGAAGGGCACGCTCGCCTTCGATATCGAGCTGCTGGAGGTGTCCTCGTCGCCGCGGGTCGCGCCGGCCGATGTCGCTCGTGCGCCGGACGATGCCAAACGCACGGGTTCCGGGCTTGCGTACAAAGTGCTGCGTGCGGGCACCGGCGCCACGAAACCGAAGCGCAGCAGCCGCGTCACCGTGCACTACACCGGCTGGACGACGGACGGGAAGATGTTCGACAGCTCGGTGCTGCGGGGCCCGGCGGCGATCTTCAGGCTCGACGAGGTGATCGAGGGCTGGACGGAAGGACTGCAGCTCATGGTCGTCGGCGAGAAGACGCGCTTCTGGATTCCGGAAAGCCTCGCGTACAAAGGCCGCGAAGGGTCCCCGCGTGGCATGCTGGTCTTCGACGTGGAGTTGATAGGAATAGAAAACTGAAGAGAATTGGTGAATTAGCGAATTGGTGACTTGGCGACTGATTCACCAACTCGCCAATTCACCAACTCACCAATTTGATTGGGTTCCCGGCTCCGGCGGCGCCTTCTTCTGGAACATGACCGCGCCCAGCAGCCCGCCAATGGTCGGCACGATCACGCCGACAACGAGCATGAAGGCGAAGCCTACGAGGATCGAGACCATCATCATGCCGCCACCCGCCCCCATGTTCTCGAGAATCTCCCGCGCGGGCGCCGGCATGTCCGCGCCGGCGCGCATCATCCGCTCGAACATGGCGCGCTGAAACGGGCCCAGGACCAGGTCGATCGGGATCGACACGATCGCATAAACGACGGCGCCGACCAGCCCCGCCATCAGGCCGACCAGCGCGCCGTCGCCAGCCGTAATCGGACGGTCGGTGTTGGCCTGCAGCAGGTAGGCGGCCAGCGCGCCGCCCCCCAGCCACCACACACAACAGCAGTTGGCCAGGTTGATGAACGGCAGCGCGGACAGCACGCCGAGGAAGGTGCCGCCAAGGAGCGCCGGTTGAAGGCGGCTGGGTTCAGTCACAGCACTAGTCGTAGTACTCCCGTCCCAAGTGGGTGATCAATTCCTCACCCCGAACGTACCGCAGCGTGTTCTTCAACTTCATCAACTGAATGAACAGGTCGTGCTCGGGGTACAACCCGGGCGCGTGCAGCGGGCTCTTGAAATAGAACGAGAGCCACTCCTGAATCCCGCTCCATCCGAGACGCTTCGCCAGATCGAGGAACAAGACGAGGTCGAGCACGATCGGCGCCGCCAGTATGCTGTCGCGACACAAGAAGTTGACCTTGAGCTGCATCGGATACCCGAGCCACCCGACCAGGTCGATGTTGTCCCATCCTTCTTTGTTGTCCCCGCGCGGCGGATAGTAATTGATGCGGACCACGTGGCAGAGATTCGTGTACAGGTCCGGGTACAAGTGCGGCTGGAGGATGTAATCCAGAACCGATTTCTTGCTCTCTTCCTTGGTCTTGAACGACTCCGGATCGTCCAAGACCTCCCCGTCGCGATTGCCGAGGATGTTCGTCGAGTACCATCCCGCCACGCCCAGAAGCCGCGCCTTCAAGCCGGGCGCGATGATCGTCTTCATCAACGTTTGTCCGGTCTTCAGATCCTTTCCGGCGATCGGGGCGCCCGCTTCGCTCGCCAGGTTCGTGAGACACGGAACGTCGGTGGTGAGGTTCGGCGCGGCGTTGCCGAAGGGAATGCCTTCACGCAGCGCCGCGTAGGCGTAGATCATGCTCGAGGGAATCGCGTCGTCATTTCTCTCGAGCGCCCGTTCGAACGCGGCCAGCGATTCGTGGACCGGCGTCTCGGTCATGAAGACCTCGGTGCTGCCGCACCAGATCATCACCAGGCGACCGAGTCGATGCTCGTCGCGAAAGCGGCGGATGTCGCCGGCGATCTGATCCGCCAGCTCGCGCTTGTTCTTCCCCTTCTTCACATTCGGGCCGTCCAGCCGTTTCACGTACCGCTTGTCGAAGACCGCGGGCCAGGGCCGGACGCCTTCGAGAGCCGGGCGCACCTGATCGAGCAGGGTCTTTTCGAGCACGCCCGCCGTCAGGGCCGACGAGTAACAATCGTCCTCGTAGATGTCCCACCCGCCGAACACGAGATCGTCCAGTGACGCGAGGGGCACGAATTCCCTGATGAGCGGTGACCGCTGCTCGGTCCGTTTCCCGAGTCGGAGCGTGCCCATCTGCGAGATCGACCCGATTGGCTTGGCGAACCCGTTCCGGATGGCGTGAACACCGGCAATAAACGTGGTGCTGACGGCGCCGAGGCCGACCAGCAGCACGCCGAGTTTTCCCTC
>JACQTH010000532.1 GCA_016210935.1 Acidobacteriota bacterium
CTTCGCTAGAGATCACGAGGCTTTATTCAATAGCCCCGCTACGCGGGGGCTAGCCGCGCTTGGTCGCCAGAATGTGACCATTTCGTACACATTCTGGCCGCGCAAGCACGGCTAGTCGCGAAGGCGGAAACCACGAAACTCCTTTTTCTTCGCGGCTTCCGGCTTTTTTCGTGGCTTCCGGCTTTAGCCGGAAGAACTACCTCACCGCGCCGCCTGCGCGGCGGCCGCGCGCTGCGCCATCCGCTCCTGCATCTGACGCGTCAGGTGCGGCACCAGGCCGATCATCCGCTGCAGCACCATCAACTGCGCTCGATGATGCATCTCGTGCTCTTTCGCCGACAGCAGCATCTCGAAGCGCGTTTTCTTCGCGGGTTCGGCGCCGGCTGGCATCGCCACTTCCTCGGCAAGGAATGGCTCGGTCAGCCCTTCGAGATACGACGCGAACGTGTCGCCTTCGGACCGAAGCAGCGCCACGATTTCCGCTTTGGTCCGTGGCTTCGATTCCTCGGCGACAATTTTCTGGAACAGCTCGGGGAAGTTGACCGTGCTCAGGTCTTCGAGCCGGTTCTGATGGACGTACGCCTGGAACCCTGGGCCGAACGCGATGTGCGTGAGGGTCTGCCCGATCGTCCGCGTGTCTGGCGCCGCTCGGAAGTCGTACTTGTTCTCAGGAATCTCTTCCGCGATCTGAATCGTATTCTTCCGCACGGTGCGGAACGCGTCTCCGAGTTGTTTTCCGCCGTAGTAGGTCATGGGTCCTCTCTTTGTTTAATTCGCGGCGGGGCCCCACCCCCGCCGCCTCCCACGGCTCGCTCGCGCTCGCCGCGGTGACTCGTGAGAACGATCCGCTTCGTGAAGCAACTCAGGGCCCCACCCCCAAGCGCCGCAGCCTAAAGTCCGGAGCCCGAAGCCTGAAGCCCTGTTCCCTGCGTGATGGCCTTGTCGATGCCCGTCTGGCGGGCAAAGTCCTGGAAGCCCGGATGCGCATGCAAGAGATCCATCGTCGCGATGGCCGTGTAGGTCGGCAGTCCTGGCGTGCGGTCCCGCAAACCGATCTGCAGCTGTTCGATGGCCCGATCGAGATCGCCCACGGCGGCCCGCGCCGTGATGAGCGCCGTGGGTGCGACGTACTCACGCGCGGCTCGAGCCTCCAGTTCGCTCAGAACGCGGCGGGCGTCATCCGTCCGTCCGAGCCGCCCGAGGACGAGCGCGTGGAGGCCGAGGAAGAATGACGTGCGTCCGCTCACGTCGAGGGCGCGGTGACTGAGCTCGAGCGCGTAGTCCGCATTTCCCAGTCGCGCCTCGAGCTCCGCGAGATAGACCAGCGACACCGCGAAGGTGGGATCCACCTCGATCGATCGGGCCAGTTGCTCTCGAGCGGGTTCGAACTCGCGGAGAGTGAGATATGTCACCGCCGCCACGTACCGGACCGGCGCGGATCGCGGCTCGAGATCGACGGCCCGCCGCACCGGCGCCAGGCACTGGTCGGCTGGCGCCCCCCGTGCGGCCAGACCAGGACCTTGATAGGCCCAGCTCAGGGCGAGCGAGGGGTTGAGGGCGACCGCTTGCTCGAGCTCGCGTGTCGCGCCGTTCCAGTTCCAGTCGATGAAATACATCACCGACGCCAGCGCGTGATGCGCCTCCGCAAGATCCGGATCGAGGCGCGATGCCCGTTCGGCGGCCTGGCGCGCCGGGCCTGCAAGCTCGGAAGAGGAGCCGATGCCGTAGTACGCCATGATGGTGTAGCAATCGGCTATGCCGGCATGCGCGAGCGCGTAGTCCGGGTCGATCTCGATCGCCCGCTTGAGATGGTCGAGCGCCAGCCGCAGCATCCCGCGGTGCCGCAGGCTCCAATAGAACCGAGCCTTCAGGTACAGCTGATATGCCTCGACGTTGTCGGTCCCCCGTCGTGAAAGCTTTCCCTCGTCCTGCTTCAGCAGCTTGACTTTCAGGTGCTCGACAATCGAGCGCGCGATTTCATCCTGGATCTCGAAGACGTCGTCAAGCGTTCGATCGTACCGCTCCGACCACATTTGGTATCCACTCGCGACGTCCGTGATCTGCGCCGTCACCCGGATGCGATTGGCCGCCTTGCGCACGCTGCCTTCGAGCACGGCCTGTACACCGAGCTCCTCCCCAATTCTCCGAATGTCGCGCGACTGTCCCTTGAACTGGAACGAGGACGTCCGCGACGCCACGCGCAGCCCTTCGAGCGCGCCGAGCGCGGCAATGAGCTCCTCGGCCATGCCATCGCAGAAGTACTCCTGCTCCGGGTCGGGGCTGTTGTTGGTGAACGGCAGGACGGCCAACGATGGGACCGTGCGCATCTCGCGCGACGCCGATGTCGGGGGCGCGATCAGCTGCTGCTGGATCGGGTGCAGAACGGCGCCGAGTTGTGCCGCGGTTTGATAGCGGGTCGAGAGGTCCTTTTCGAGCGCACGCGTCACGAGTCGCGTCAGTGGGGGTGGGATGTCGGACCGATGCGCCGTCAATGTCTCCGGCGGCCGATTGAGGATTCCGAACATAACGACTTGGGAGGAGTCGCCGCTGAACGGCGTGCGCCCACTCAGCATCTCGAAAAGGACAACCCCGAGGGCCCACAGGTCGGTGCGATGGTCCACGGCATCGCCGCGGGCTTGCTCCGGTGACATATAGGCCACGGTGCCCCATGTTGTGCCTGTCCGGGTGAGCGCCGTCACTTCGGGGAGCTTCGCCAGACCGAAGTCGACGATCTTTGCGCGCCCCTCCGACGTCAGGATGATGTTCGCCGGCTTGATATCGCGGTGCACGATGCCGTTCGCGTGCGCCGCAGCGAGCCCCTCGGCAACCTGGCGCGCGATGTCGACGGCGTCGGCAAGCGGCAGCGGCCCGCGCTGAATGCGCTTCTTCAGCGTCTCGCCGTCGTAGTACGCCATGGCGATGAAGACCTGGCCGTCAGGCGTCTCCTCGATGGCATGCACCGTACAGATGTTCGGATGATCGAGCGCCGACGCGGCGCGCGCCTCGAGCATGAAACGCTCACGAGCGTCCCGGTCCGCTGTCAGCCCCTGGGGGAGGAATTTCAAGGCGACACGCCGGCCGAGGCGCGTGTCTTCCGCCAGATAGACAACGCCCATCCCGCCGCCGCCCAGCTTCTCGACGATGCGATAGTGACCGATCGTTTGGCCGATCACGGAAGCGGTGATCTTAGATCAAACTTGGAGTCGAGGCTTCCGTGTGTTTCGTGGCTTCCGGCTTTAGCCGGAAGAACGGGCGAACTGACTTCGCCTGAAGGCGGACGCCACGTCCCGATTTGACAACCGCAATACATCCGTTCTACCGTAGCACTTCGCTGTAGCGTACAGCGCTTTATCCAGAGTGGCCGAGGGAACAGGCCCGACGACGCCACAGCAACCTGGCCGCAAGCGCCAAGGTGCTAACTCCTGCCCCCGAGGGGAGAGATAAACCCGGCCGGCCGCGTGCCCGCGGTTGGCAGAATCTCTCAAGTCGTGGGACCAAGCTTCAGCTTGGTTCGTGTATGTGTCGCTCTTGAAGAGATGACTGTCTCTTACACGCCGTCTGTCTTTGCATCGCTGCCGGCCATCAGGCCGCTGAAGGCCGCGCAGCTTAGGACTGTCCGGATCGGGATGCTGGGCCTCGGCAACGTCGGCCAGGCCGTCGTGCGCGCGTGCGCCGCCGCGGCGCCGATTCTCAAGACGCGCGGTCTGCAATTCAAGATCGACGGCGCGCTCGTCCGCGATCCCGCGCGGCCGCGCAGGTGTCCGCTGGTCCGGCACGTGACCAACGATCCCGAGTTGTTTCTGCGCGGGCGCTACGATCTCGTGGTCGAGGTGCTCGGCGGTGTCGAGCCGGCCCGAACGCTGATCGCGCGCTTCCTCGATCGCGGAACGCCGGTCGTCACGGCGAACAAGACCGTGCTGGCGGCGAGCGGGGATGCGCTCTTTTCACTCGCGGCGCAGCGGAACACCTCGTTGCGGTACGAAGCCAGCGCCGTCGCCGGCGTGCCGTTTCTCGGCACACTCGAGCGCCGCCCGCTCGTCTCCTGCTTCCATGCGCTGAGCGCGATCCTGAACGGCACGTCCAATTCCATCCTGTCGCTCGTCGAATCGGAAGGCTGCTCGTTCGACGAGGCGTTGCGCCGCGCTCAGGATCTCGGCTACTGCGAGCCCGATCCGTCGTTCGACATCGACGGGCAGGATGCGGCAGACAAGCTGATCGTCGTCCTGCGGCTTCTCGGCGTCTCGGCCGATCGAAACGGGCTCGAGGTCCGGACCATCCGCGGTGTGTCGCGCGAGGACATCATGGCCGCGCACGCGCTTGACGGCACCTTGAAGCCGGTCGTGTCGGCGGCGCTCCGCGACGGCGAGCTCGCCGCGTTCGTCGGTCCCGCATTCGTGCGGCGTCAGCACCGGCTGGCCCAGGTGTCCGGCCCGCTGAATGGGTTCTGTCTCGACGGCGCGTACGTCGACGGCTTGTTCTACAGCGGTCCGGGGGCCGGGCCGGACGTCACCGCCGCGACGATCCTGGACGATGCCATCGAGGTCACGGCCGCGGTCGCGCCCCCCGTCGTTCCACGTGCGGCGACGGCTGTTCGGTGCATCGCACCCCTCACCCCGTGGTTTCTGCGAGTCGGTTCTGATGGCGCGGCGACGGACAAACAGATCGCGGCCGTTCTTCGCGAAGGCGGTATCCAAGTCGAGAGACTGTCTCGGAACGATGCGTCGGATCCCTCCGACTCCGCTCAGGGCAGGCCCGGTGAACTGACCCTGATCGCGTCGTCTGCGTCCGGCACGAGTCTCGAAGAGGCGTTGTCGAAGCTTGATGCACAGGCGCGCCGGAGCTGTCACATCTTCCGCGTGCTGGAGGCGTGAATGGGATTACGTGCCGCGGTGTTGAAAATCGGCGGCTCGGTCCTGAGCGGAATCGAGGATTATCACCGGTCGGCCGGCTTGTTGCGCGACCAGCTGAGAACCGATCCCGAGTGCCGC
>JACQTH010000541.1 GCA_016210935.1 Acidobacteriota bacterium
CTGGAGGCGAACAGCAGCGCGTTGCCTTGGCTCGCGCCTTCATGATGAAGCCGGCCGTTCTGCTGGCCGACGAGCCTACCGGAAACCTGGATAGCGGGAACGGCCGCCACGTTCTAGAGCTGCTGATCCACCTCAATGAAGAAGAGGGAACCACTCTGGTTTTGGTAACTCACGACGAGATGCTCGCGTCTCACGCCGAGAGACGCATTGTGTTGAGAGACGGCCGGATAGTGGAGGATAGGTAGATGTTACACACGGAAAGAAAGTCCCCTCCTCGCAGAGGAGGGGACTTGGCGCCCTGATTCACGCATGCTCAAGAACCTCAAATTTGCTTTCCTGATGGCCTGGCGCGAAACCCGCGCGGCAACCGGGAAATTCCTGTTCGTCGTGCTTTCCGTTGCGCTTGGGGCCGGGGCGTTGACGGCAGTAACCGGCTTCAACGAGTCTGTGCGCTATACGCTGCTCCGGGAAGCGCGAACGCTGATGGCCGCCGATATTTCGGTGAGGATGCCCGTCGAGCCCTCGCCAAAAGAGCTTCAGTTTTTGGATGACCTGAAGCAGCAAGGCGTCGCATCGACGCGGGTTACCGAAACCGTTTCGATGGCCGGAAAGAGCGGGGAGGGCGGCGACGATGCCCCGGTGCTCGTTTCCGTGAAGGCCGCGGATCTTGGAACGTATCCTTTTTACGGAAGCCTGGATCTCGATCCTGCCGGGACACGCCTCAACGAAAACTCGGTCGCGGTATCCGACGACCTTTTGCTGCGGCTGGGTCTCCGTGTCGGCGACTCCATCGAATTAGGCGAGCGAAAATTTCGAATCATTGCGCGCATTACTCGCGAGCCCGACCGCATGACCACTGGATTTACGCTTGGCCCGCGCGTGTTCTTTACTCGCGAAGGACTGGCCGCCACGGGAATCCTTGTGCCGGGCAGCCGGATCACGGAGCGCGTCCTGCTGAAGCTTCCTCCCGATCACAACCTGGACGGCATGCGCGCCTCGCTGTCGCAGGTCTTCGGCCGCCGCGCTCGAATCACCGACTACACGGAAACCAATCCGCAACTGACCCGCGCTCTCGACCGGGCCACGCGGTTCCTCGCGATGGTAAGCCTCATCGCCTTGATTGTGGCGGGCCTGGGCGTCGGTTCCACGTTGCAGAGCCACCTCCGCCAGAAGATGCCGAACATCGCCTTCATGAAATGCATCGGCGGACGTTCCGCGCACATCCTTCGAATTTATGTGACTCAGGCGCTGCTGATCGGGCTGGCCGGCAGTCTGATTGGCGTCGTGATCGGGGCATTCGCTCAAGCGGCATTCGCGAACCTGGTTGCAAGCTACTTCGATATCGGGGTCATCCTGATCTGGCCGTTCATGGCCATGCTGAAGGGCATTGCCGTCGGCCTCGCGACAGCAATTCTGTTTGCGCTGCCGTCGTTGCTCGCCATTGCCGATGTGAAGCCGGCATTCATTTTGCGCAGCGAAGTGTCCGAAGAATCGAAGCCTGTGCGCGGCCGCCGAAGCGTCATCGCCGCCGCAGCGATTCTGGCGGGACTTTGGGGGATCGCGATCTGGGTCGGCTCTTCTGTGACCTATGCGAGCGTCTTTGCGGGCGTCCTGATCGGCAGCATCCTCGTTCTCGGCGCTCTTGGCGCGGGCCTTCTCCGGCTTGTGCGGCGTTTTTCCGGTCATTCGATCGTTCGCCGGTCCGCGGCAATCCGGCATGGCATCGGCAACCTGTACCGCCCGGGCGCTCACTCGACGGCCATTCTGGCGAGTCTCGGCATCGGCGTGATGTTCACGCTGAGCGTCTACTTTCTGCAGCATTCGTTGTTGGAAGAGATCCGGCTCACGGCGCCGCCGGACGCCCCGAATCTGTTTTTGATCAACATCACGGATCGCGAGCGCGACGGAATCGTCCGGCTGCTCGAGAGCGAAACCGGGATCGTGGACCGGCAGCCGCTCTCGCCGTCGGTTTCGGCGCAACTCATGACCATCGACGGCACGCCTCTCGAACAGATCCGGCTCGAAGAGGGCGCGCGCCGTTACTTGAATGCCCAGTTCGTCCTCACGTGGGCCCGGGATATTCCGCCCGCGACTGCCATCCTGGAAGGCTCGTGGTGGCAGTCCCAGCCCGCCGAGCCGCTCGTCTCCGTCCAGGAATTCGCGGCGCAGGCGCTCGGCTTGAAGGTGGGCAGCGTTCTGGAGTGGACCGGCATCGGTGGAAGCATCCGGGCGCGCGTGGCCAATATCCGCCGGACGGACGCGGTGCGAATCGGCGCGAACAACCAATTCATTCTCTCGCCGGGAACGTTGGATGGATTTTCGGTTGTCTATTACGCCGCAATCCGCGTGAAGCCGGACCAGATCGGTCCCCTTCAGGCGCGCATCTTCCGGCAATTTCCGACGGTCACCGTGATCAACGCCGCCGATATTCTGGAAATCATCCAGGAAGTCATGGACCGGGTCAGCCTGGCGGTGCGCTTCGTCGCGGGCTTTGCGATCTTCGGAGGTCTCGTCGTGCTGGCGTCGAGCATCGCCGGCACTCGCTACCGGCGCATGCGCGAAGTGGCGATTCTAAGGACCGTGGGCGCCACGCGGGGAACCTTGGTCCGGATGTTCTCGGCGGAGTTCGCCTTGCTCGGTTCGGCCGCGGGGCTTATCGGCGGGGCGCTCGGAGCGGTCCTTTCGGCGATCTTGACCGGCCAGCTTCTGGATACGCCGTACAAGCTCACATGGTCGCCAGTGCTGGCCGCGGCGGCGATTACCACCGTGCTGACTGTCATCACCGGGTGGCTCGCCAGTTACGGCGTTCTGGACCGCAAGCCGCTGGACATCCTCCGACAAATCGAGTCATAGTTTCTGGAGAAAAATCCCAGTCTGACTAGTGATTTCGATTTTTTTGAACTGCAAAAAATCGAAATCACTAGTCAGACTGGGATTTTCCAAGAGGTGCTTCACGCAGCGAAGGGACAAGATCGATCTATCGACGCCGCTCAACTTTGTCGCGACGCTGGATATCATCGGCGGGAACTCCGGATCGCCCGTCATCGACAAAAACGCCGAGTTTGTGGGAATCATCTTCGACGGCAACATCGAAAGCCTCACCGGTAATTATGTGTACGTCGAAGAAACCAACCGCGCCGTCGCCGTGCACAGCGCCGCGATCATCGAAACGCTTCGGAAGGTCTACGACGCCCCGGCGCTCGCCAACGGGCTGGAAGGGAAGTAATTGCGGGGCGCTTTGTGAACGCCCACGGACGGATCCATGTTGCTTCGTGACTTCTGGCATGACGTTCGCTTTGCGCTCCGCATGATGCGCAAGTCGGTCCTCGCTAGCGCGACCATTATCCTCTGCCTTGGATTCGCCATCGGCGCCACAGGCACGGTCTTCGCCTGGATGGAAGCGGTCATCTTCGAACCGGCGCCCGGCGTGCGAGACCTTGGGCGGCTGGCGTCGTTGAAGACGACAGCGGTGGACGGGAGCGAAATGAGCCTCTCGTACCCGGACTACAGGGAGGCGCGCGATTCGATCGCGCGCGGGGATGCGCGGATGTTCCTTGATCTCGGCGCATTCAGCATCCGGCGTCTTAACATGCGGGTCGGCGCGGCCGCCGACATGCGTCTCGCCGAGCCGCTCTGGGGCGCGTTGACGAGCGCGAACTACTTCGACTTGCTCGGCGTGCGGCCGATCGCTGGGCGCGGCTTCCTCGCCGGCGAGGACGCCGCGGCGGGCGGCGCTCCGGTAGCCGTGATCAGCCACACCCTCTGGCAGCGCCGCTTCGCGGGCGACCGCGCGGTGCTCGGCCGGCGTGTATGGCTGAACGGCCGCGAGATGACCATTGTGGGGGTCGCGCCGCCGGGCTTCTACGGAACGATCGCGCGGCTGGCGATGGATCTGTGGATTCCCGTGACGATGCACGGGGAGATCGGCGGAGATTCGGGCATTTTCGAGGAGGACGCGCGCTGGCTGCAGGTGTTCGGCCGCCTGACTCCGGGCGTTTCGCTGGAGTCGGCGCGCGATGCGGCGCAGATGGTTGGCGCGCGGCTCGCGGCGAGCCACCCGGCGGACAAGAATCTCGGCCTGACGGCGCGCTCGCTCGACGTTGGCCCGGTCGACCGCATGGCGCCGCTGTTGACGGTCATGCTCGGCATCACGGTCCTGGTCGTGCTCATCGTCTGCTCCAACGTGGCGAACCTGCTCCTTCAGCAGAGCGCGGCGCGGGAGCACGAGACAGCGGTCCGGCTCGCCATGGGCGCGCGCCCGGCGCGAATCGTGCGTCAGCTCATGACCGAGAGCCTGTTGCTGGCCGCCGGCGGTGTGGTGGCGGGCGGGGCGGTGCTCCTGTCGGCCCGGAACGCTTTAGTCACGCTGGTCCCCGACACGCCGCTGCCGGTCGTGACCGACACGCCGGTCGACGTTCGCATCGTGCTCGTGCTGGCCGGCGCCGGCCTGGCGGCGCTCTTCGTGTTCGGCCTGGCGCCGGCGCTGCGGTCGGCGCGCGTCGCTGTCCGGGCGTCTCTCTCCGGCGGCGCCACGCGCGGCGGCAGTCGGGGCGGCGGGCCCTGGCGGGGAGCGCTCGTCTCCGCCCAGTTCGCCCTTTCGCTGGCCGTGCTCGTCACGGCGGGACTATTCCTGCACCGTCTCGATGAACTGCGGCGCGTCGACCGGGGATTCCGCGACCCGGAGCACGTGGTCCTCTCGACGGTCAACTTCACCATGTCGGGCGTGGAGGAAGGTGAGAGAGATCTCACCGAGCGCCTGGTCGACCAGGTCGCCAGGCTTCCCGGAGTTCGCAGCGCGGCGGCGGCCTCGTTCGTCCCGCTTGGCTTCGTCGGCTATTCGTCCATGGACGCCAGCGTCGACGGGTATGTGCCGCGCCCCGGGGAGTCGATGTCGTTCCTGGTGAACCGCGTGAGCGGCGCGTACTTCGCGACGATGGAGATCCCGATCGTGCGCGGGAGGGCGATTGAAGCGGCGGATCGCGAGGGCGCGCGCCCCGTGGCAATCGTCAATGAAGCGTTCGTCCGCCGTTTCTGGGGACAGGGCGATCCGCTCGGCCGCGGCATCCGCGTCGACGGCCGCAACCTGACGGTCGTGGGCGTCGCCGCCGACGGCAAGTACGAGTTCCTCGCGCCGCTCGACGCCCCGTCGCCGCCGTTTGTCTATCTGCCGTTCGCGCAGTGGGGGCATTGGGAGGTTGTCCTGCACGTGCGCGCCGCCGGCGATCCGCTCGCGCTCGTTCCTTCCATCCAGCGTACGGTTACCAGCGTGGACGCACGGCTGAGCGCGATGAATCCCGCGACGCTGGATTCGTACAGCTCTGTGCCGTACCTGCCGGTCCGGCTGGGGTCGCGCGTGCTGTCGGTGCTGGGCGCGGGGGCGCTCATGCTGGCGA
>JACQTH010000537.1 GCA_016210935.1 Acidobacteriota bacterium
GCTCGATCGGCGCCGTCTTGTGACTCACGCCGAGAAGCAAGAGGTGCATCAAAAGACGTCCGGTACCGGGAGTCGGGAGTCGGGAGTCGGAAGAGTCGGTCGGCGCGCTTGCGTGACCCTTTTCTTTCCGACCCCTGGCCCCCAACCCCCGATCCCTTCCATCGTCCTAAAAGTTATGGCTCGTGGTGAAGAAATAGCTCACGGGCACGAAATTGAGCAGCACGATCACGAACCCAATCGCGGAGACCCACGCGCTGCGCCGGCCGCTCCAGCCCGCGATCGCCCGGCGGGCGTACAGCTCGAACGAGTACACCGCCCAGAGCGCGAGCGTCACCAGAATCTTTGGATCCTCGAGCGACACGGCGGGGACTGTCGGATCCGTCTCGGCGGCGCGACTCATCACGGCAATCCAGATCGCGCCGGCGACGACGCCCACCGTCAGAAACGCCCACCCGATCCGGACGGCGCGCACGTTCATGTCGTCGAGCTTCGTGAGCGACGGCAGCCGGACGTAAAAGAAGCCGAGGTGCTTCGCCTTGATCTCCTTGAACAGCAACACGTAGGTGAGACCCAGCACGAACGCGAGCGCGAAGCTCGCATAGGCGAACAACAAGGAGCCGACATGTACCGCGAACAGCCGGCTCTCCAGAACCTTCACCTGGGGCTCGATCGTCGGACTGATGACCGACACCAGATACAGCAGCACGAGCAACGGCACGATGAACACGCCCATCGCCTGCTCGTTCGTCGTCATCTCCGTGTAGAGATAGGCGAGCGCCAGCAGCCACACGAAGGTCGAGATCGCCGACGTCGCGCCCGCGACCGGCAGATGTCCCGCCTCCATCGTCTGCATGCCGATCACGAACGTGTGAACGAGGGCTGCGGCAGCCAGAAGCGTCGTCGCCAGGCGGCCGGACTGCGCGGGGAGATTTTTCGAGGTCGACCTCCCGCCTCCGCTGAAGGCTTCGGCGAGGCTCGCCGAAGCGCGCTCCGCGCGCGAAGGCGGCAGTCGGACATCGGTGGAGTCCGGCTTCAGCCGGACGAAATGGACGGCATAGGCCACGCAGGCCGCGGCATAGAGAACGAGGGGGAGGAGGGTCGATGACATCAACAGGTGACTGAAGTGCCTAGAGTGCCTAGAGTGCCGAGGGTGCCACTGTCTCCCCTGGACGTTCTGAACTCAATGCACCTCAGGCACCCCAGGCACCTCAGGGCACCTCAGGCGCCTCAGGCACCCCAGGCACTCCAGGCACTCTATCTAACTCGTGGGAGCGTAGTACCCCAGCTTTGTCCGGGCGGTGACATTGTCCCGCCCGACGCGCACGACGATCCGGCGCCAGGCGCCGTCACGCTTCGAGTTCTTCGAGGCGTAGCCGACCAGGTACTGGCTGGAGAGCTCCTCCCGGATCTTCTCGTACACGCCGTTCAGATCCTCGATGCGGTTCGGCGAAAAGTACCGTCCACCGGTTTCCTGGGAGAGCGTGCGCAGGACGTATTCCGCTTCCTTGAACCCCCGCTGGCCAAACTCGCGCGACTTGAGGCCAATCGTGTAGATGGCGGTCTCTGACCGCTTCGCCAGCTCCAGCACCTCCTCGAAGCTGACGAGACTGGACGTATCCTCTCCGTCCGACAGCACCACAATCGCCTGCCGGCGGACCTCGTCGGCGCCGGCAGAGGCGCCCACCATTTTGCGCAGCTCTTTCAGCGAGATGTAAAGCGCGTTGTGCAGCGCCGTCGATCCACCGGCCGACGTGCCGCGGATCGCCTTCTCGAGATCGGCGACGGTCGTCGTGAACGGCTGAACGACCTCGACGCGGCTGTCGAAGTCGATGACCGACGCCAGGTCCTGCGGGCGCAGCCGCAGCACGAAGTTGATGGCGGCCTGCTGGGCAATCGACAACTTCTCCTCCATGCTTGCGCTGGTGTCGATCAGCAGCGACAAGGCCACGGGAAAGTCCGAATGGCTGAAGAACACCAGCTCCTGCTTGACGCCGTCTTCGAATACCTGGAAGTCTTGGGCGGCCAGGTCGGTGACGTAGTGGCCGGACTGATTCGTGGCCGTCACGCTCAGCGAGACGATGTCGACCCCCGCTTTGAAGGCAGGCTTCTGTTGTTGAGCGATGAGCGTGCTAGCCGTGCTTGCACGGCCAGAATGTGTACGAAACGGTCGCATTCTGGCTGCCCAAGCACGGCTAGCCCCCCGCGTAGCGAGGCTATTGAATAAGGCTTCGTGATCTCTAGCGAAGCGGCGCTGGTTGGTTTGAGGCGACGCTTCGCTAGAGAGACTTCCGGCTAAAGCCGGAAGCCACGAGAGGGTCGCAAACACGAAGACCGATATCGACGTCACAAGGCACAAAGGCACCAAGACGATTGTCTGCCTTCGTGTCTTCCTGTCTTTCTGGGGACGATATCGTCCTTCTTCGTGTGCAATCATTTGGCCCTGACCGGCGTTCTCGCCGGTGTTCCATACGCTGCGAGCTCGGGCTTCTTGACCGAGACTTCGATCCTCTCGGGCGGGATCAAACTGTCCGGGCGCCCGTACACGACCTGATATTGGTTCAACAACTGCTCGGCGAGCTTCTTGAGAGCCTCCGGCAATCCCTGATTCGAAATCAAAATGTCCCGATAGCCGCCGGTGGCGCGCGTCCCCCGATCCACCACGATCGCGCGGCTCCGCGCCTCGGTCGTCTGCAGGTCCCCGCCCGGATGGGCGAGCGTCAGGACGATGAGCCGGGCGCCGGACCGTTTGACGGCATCGATCACGGTGTCGTAGTGCGAGTTGCTGAATTCCTGGCCCTCGGTGTGGATCACGATCTCCACCGCCCGTTCGGCTTCACGCCGCTGAAGGCCGCGCGAGACCTCGATGAGCGCCTCCTGAAGATAGGCGCCGCTGTCGGGTCGTGCGAACACACGTCCTACCGCGTTGTTCAGCTGCGTTGCGCTCGTGGTGTAATCGGATTGCACCTCCGGCCGTTCGCCAAACGTCACAACGGCGAGCTGATGGGCCGGAATCATCGCCTCGATGAACCCTTCGAGGCCCGTCCGAATGAAGGGGATATCGCGCTCCGCGGCCAGACTGTTGTCGACCAGCAGCGCGACGTCCATCGGCACGACGGCGCGGCTGACGCGAAGGACCTCGCGCGCGACGCCATCCTCGCGGACGATGAAATCGTCGACGCCCAGGCCGGAAACCGGCGCCCCGGCTGCGTCCACGACCATGACAAACAATGTCCGCTCGCGGGGTTGCGCGACCGAGACCGCGTTAAGGGCGGCGACCAGTAGAGACGCCGGGACGAGTAGTCGCGTCCTCATGGGGAATCTGGTGATTTGGTAATGTAGTGCGTTGGTGATCGGTCACCAAATGTCATCGCCAGTATAGGTGCCACCGGACGAGGCGTCAAGAAACGCGACAGCTCAAGTGCTTGACCTCGTGTAACTTGCAGCCACCACCGGTCCGGCTGTCGGCGCGGGGCGTTTCTTGACACCCCCCGGATCGCATGTTATAAACACGCGATTTTTCGCTGGTCGTTTCGCTCTTCGGGCCCGCCTCCTCAAGGCCCGCGATCCTCAAAGACGGCGGTCTCATCCCAGCGCTTTTCATGCTTGAAGCCTACGTCCCGATAGCCCTGTTCATCATCATCGCGATTGGCTTTGCCATCGTCACGCTGATGATGTCGCGGCTCGTCCACGCGGAGAAATACAACAAGGTGAAGCTCGAGCCGTACGAATGCGGCATCGAGCCGCGGACCGACGCCCGCGATCGCTACAGCATCCGCTACTACCTGGTCGCGATGCTCTTCGTTATCTTCGACGTGGAAACCATTTTCATGTTTCCGTGGGCGGTCATCCTCGACAAGCTCGCCCTCTTCGGTCTCATCGAGATGATCGTATTTCTCGTGATCCTCGTGGTCGGCTATTTCTACGCGTGGCGCGAAGGCGCGCTCGAATGGGTGTGAACGACACGTCCCCCAAAGAGCTGCCGACGCCGCCGATTGCGGCGGCGGACAAGGACGCGGGAGCGGGAAGCCCTGAGCCGCTGAAAGGAGAGGTGTCCCGCACCGATTCTCCGGGCGCGGGGGCCTCGGCGGCCGAAGCGCCCACCCGTGTCGTGCCGCCGGCGCCAAAGCCCGAGAATCCGGCGGCGGCGACGACCGCCACGACGGCGGAGACCAGTTCGGTCACCGGTGGACCGACACCGCCCGACGCCCATCGCGTCGCGGCGCCGAAAATGCCGCCCAAGCCCGCCGCCAAGCCGGCGGCGCCGGCAGGGGGAGCGGCTCCCGCGGCGAAAGCGGCGGAACACAAACCTTCGGCGTCCACGCCGCCGGCCGGGCCGACCGACCCGCCGCCCCCGCCGGATAAAACGCCGCCGGGCTACGTCACGAATCTCCAGCAGGCCCTCCCGGGGGCGGTGGAGCAGATTAGCTACTGGGTCGGGGACTGGACCCTCATCGTGGGCGCGGAGCGGTTAATAGAGGTCGCCACCTGGCTTCGCGACCAGCCGGAGTCGCGGTTCGATTACTGCTCTGATGTGACGGCCAGCGACTGGCCCCCGCGAGCGAAGCGATTCGATGTGGTTTATAGCTTGTACTCGACGCGCCACCGGCATCGTATCCGCCTGAAGATCCGGGCCGGTGAGCTCGATCCGGTGCCGTCGGTCACCGGCGTGTGGCCATCGGCGAACTGGCTGGAGCGCGAGGTGTACGACATGTTCGGCGTGCGGTTTGTCGGCCATCCGGACTTGCGTCGCATCCTGATGCCGGACGAGTGGCAGGGGTTCCCGCAGCGAAAGGATTACCCGTTGGAGGGGCCGGGCGAGCTGCTGATGGAGAACCCGCTGGATTGGCTCAAGCTAAAACAAGCCAGGGAAGAAAGTGAAATAGAGTAGGGATCGGGGGTCAGGGGCCAGGGATCGGCAGGGTGTGGGCC
>JACQTH010000543.1 GCA_016210935.1 Acidobacteriota bacterium
CCGGACATGCGGCATGCTCGCGACATCCTGCTCGGGATCCGGTTCGAGCTCGATCTCTATGTCAACCACCGGCCGGTGAAGCTGTTCGACGCGCGGTTGTGCCCGTTGAAGGATCGCGGCCCGGACGCGGTGGATTTCGTCATTTTCCGGGAGAATACAGAAGGGATCTACGTCGGGGTCGGGGGACGGTTCAAGGCGGGCACCGAGGACGAGATCGCGGTCCAGGAAGAGATCAACACGTACAAGGGTGTGCATCGAATCGTGAAGCATGCCTTCGAGTACGCCCGCGCCCATGGCCTGACGCGGCTCTGCATGGCGGATAAGAGCAACGCCATGACGCATGGCCATGCCCTCTGGCAGCGGGTCTTCGAGGAACTGAAAGGGCAGTACCCCGGCCTCGAGGCGACGCATCTGTTCATCGATGCCCTGGCGATGCAGATGGTGAAGAATCCGGCGCAGTTCGACGTCATCGTGACGAACAATATGTTCGGCGACATCATCACCGATCTCGGGGCGCAGCTTCAGGGAGGGCTCGGGATGGCGGCGTCAGGGAACCTGCACCCAGGCCGGACGTCGATGTTCGAGCCGGTCCACGGCAGCGCGCCGAAGTACGCGGGCAAGAACGTGGCGAATCCCATCGGGGCGATTCTGTCCGCGGCCCTGATGCTGGAGTATCTTGGATTGACGACGGAGGCATCGGCCATCGAGGCGGCGGTACGCCAGGCCGTCGTGACGGTCAACGGTCCGGCGGAAATCGGCGGATCACTTGGCACGCGGGAGACGGGAGATTACATCGCCGGCCAGATCCTCCAATCCACCAATCAGATCACGAGATCACCACATCACCAGATCACTCAATGACAACTGACGTGTTCATCGTAGGGGGCGCCCGGACGCCGATGGCAGAGTATGCGGGCGTGTTCAAGGACGTTTCGGCCCTGGAGCTCGGGGCGATCGCGAGCCGGGCGGCATTCGAGCGCACGGGAGTCCGGCCTGAATGGATCGACCATGCGGTGTTCGGCAACGTCCTGCAGACCAGCGCCGACGCCATTTACGGGGCGCGTCATGTGGCCCTCAAGGCGGGCGTGCCCGTCGAAGTGCCGTCGTTGACGGTGAACCGCCTCTGCGGATCCGGCATCCAGGCCGCCGCCAGCGCCGCGCAGCTGATTCAGCTCGGTGAGGCGCATCTCGTTCTGAGCGGCGGCATGGAGAACATGACACAGGCGCCGCACGTCATCCGCGGGTTGCGGTCTGGCCTGAAGCTCGGGCAAGGAAAGCTCGAGGACACGTTGTGGGAAGCGCTGCTCGACACTCACTGCGGCTGCACGATGGCGGCCACGGCCGAAAACTGTGCGGCGGAGTACGGCATCTCCCGCGCGGCGCAGGACGAGTACGCGGTCCGGAGCCAGCAGCTCGCCGGCGCGGCCTGGCGCGAGGGGCGTCTCGCCGACGAAGTCGTGCCGGTGGAGGTCAAATCCCGAAAAGGGAAACAACTCGTCACGAAAGACGACCACATGCGTCCCGAGACGACGATGGAGATTCTCTCGACGCTGCCGCCGGCCTTCTCGAAGAACGGCTGTGTGACGGCGGGAAACGCGAGCGGCGTGGTCGATGGCGGAGCGGCGCTGATTCTCGCGTCGGCGGAGGCCGTGGCGAGGCGCGGACTGCAGCCGCTCGGCAAGCTCACGGCGTGGGCGTACGTCGGGGTCGAACCCGCGCTGATGGGGATGGGGCCGGCGCCCGCCACGCGCAAGGTCCTGGAGCGCACGGGCCTGGCGCTCGAGGACATCGATCTGATCGAGGTCAACGAGGCGTTCGCCGCCCAGTATCTGGCGGTGGAGAAGGAGCTCGGGCTCGATCGCGGGAAGGTCAACGTGAATGGCGGCGCGATCGCGCTCGGTCATCCGCTGGGCATGACGGGCACGCGCCTGTTGCTGACGCTGCTGCTCGAACTGCGGCGCCGCGGCCAGCATCGCGGTCTGGCGACCGCGTGTATCGGCGGCGGGCAAGGGATTGCGGCGATCGTGGAAACTGTGTAGAACACCCGTTCTCGTGGCTTCCGGCTTTAGCCGGAAGGCAGCGGCGCGGCGATCTTCCGCCTGAAGGCGGAAGCCACGAGTCAGGTTCAGGCTCCGCTCGTTCTGAGGCTTTATGACGATCCGTACGGTCGGCGTATTGGGCTGCGGTCTCATGGGCTCCGGCATTGCGCAGGTGTGCGCGCAGTCCGGGTACCGGACCGTGGTCCGCGAGATCAGCCAGGAGCTGCTCGACAAAGGACTCGGCCGGATCCGGAAGTTTCTCTCCGATGGGGTCGATCGGGGGAAGGTCACGCCGGAGGCCCGCGACAGGACGCTCGCGGCCATCACAGGCTCGACGTCGTTCGACGCGCTGAAGGAGTGCGACCTGATCATCGAGGCGGTGATCGAAAACGCCGACGAGAAGAAACAGGTCTATGCGGAGGTCGAGACGGTCGTCTCGCCGTCCACGATCATCGTCTCCAACACCTCGTCGCTCTGCATCACGGAGCTCGCGGCGGCCACCAAACGGCCCGACCGCTTTGGCGGACTTCATTTCTTCAACCCGGTTCCGCTGATGAAGCTCGTCGAGGTCATCCGCGCGCTTCCGACGAGCGACGAAACATTCCGCACCCTGTGGAGCTTCTCCGAGTCGCTGGGCAAAGAACCGATCGCGGCGCCCGATCAACCCGGGTTCATCGTCAATCGCCTGCTCGTGCCTTATATGCTGGAAGCGATCCGGGCGGTCGAGAACGGTCTTGGAACCGTGGAGGACATCGACAAGGGCATGCGGCTGGGCTGCGGCTACCCGATGGGACCGTTCACCCTGCTCGACTACGTCGGCCTCGATACGACGTACTACATCGCGAACATCATGTTCGAGGAGTTTCGCGACAGGATGTTCGCGCCGCCGCCGCTCTTGAAGCGGATGGTGCTGGCCGGGCGACTGGGGCGCAAGTCGGGGCAGGGGTTCTACAAGTACTAGACATCTCCTAAGGCGGACATCTCTACACATGAAGCAAGTTTTCTCTGTCCGCCTTAGGAGCTGTCTTAGGGCCCGCATTCGCGGGCCGCTTGCGGCCCGCCTAGCAGGGAAGCTGCGCCGGGCTGGCGAAATCTCGGCGGTTTGAGGCGCAGCTTCACTGC